>NZ_JALBGW010000223.1:0-6356 GCF_023006485.1 Neorhizobium sp. BETTINA12A | reverse complement strand
CATGCACCTTCATCGCCGCCAGCGCCTTGACGCGGCGCTCGGTGGTGAAATAGTCCGGCTCGACCATATCGAGCCCCGCCTCGCGGGCGAAATCGTCGGCCGCTTCGCCGCCGAGCAGGATCGCATCGCCCTTTTCCATGATCTTGCGGGCCGCCTTGATCGGATTGCGGATGCGTCGCACCAGCGTCACCGCGCCGGCCTCGAGCGTGCGGCCATCCATGATCGAAGCGTCGAGTTCATGCTTGCCGTTGGTGTTGAGGGCCGCGCCATAACCGGCGTTGAAATGCGGCGAATCTTCCATGACAACCACAGCCGCCTGCACCGCGTCGAGCGCCGCGCCACCTGCGGTCAGGATTGCCCAGCCGGCTTTCAGCGCTCGTCCGAGATCGACGCGGGCCGCCGCCCATTCCTCGTCGCTCAGGTCGAGCTTCGCCATGACGCCGCAGCCGCCGTGGATCGCCAGCGCAATCTTTCCCATCGATCCTTCTCCCCGTCTGAACTTGAAGGCTTTTCAGAAAAACGGCCGGGCGAGAGGCCCGGCCGGTAGCTCGCAGGTTGGGATGGCTTATTTCGCCGGGCGGATGTTCATTGCCAGCGTGTCCTCGTCGGAACGGGGAACGATGGTAATGCCCTTCTTCATGCCCCAGGCCGAGACGGTCGAAGCGATAGCCAGGTAGGGCCGATCGGTCGATACTAGGGCATTGGCATCCATCAGGAACTTTTCACGCTTCTTTGGGTCCATCTCGACGGCGGCGTCTTCGATCAGCTTGTCCATCGTCTTGTTGGCATAACCGCGCAGATTGAAGGCACCGAGCTTTGTATTCGGGTCGTTGCTATGGGCAAGCGACGACAGCGTGTAGTTCGATTCACCCGTCAGCGTGCCCCAGCCCGACATGGTCATCGAGTAGTCGCCGCGCGTGTTGGCCGGGAAGAACACGGCACCCGGCTGAGAGTTCGCTTCCACCTGGATGCCGACCGCGGTCAGCATCTGGGCGATCGTCGTGCCCACATCCTTGTCGCCCGGCAGGCGGTCGTTGGTGAAGGAGAAAGTCACCTTGAAGCCATTAGGATATCCCGCTTCGGCGAGCAGCTTCTTGGCCTTTGCCGGGTCGGCCTTGGTGGATTTGACGGCCGGGTTCCAGCCGAAAATGTTGGGCGTCACGAGCTGCGACTGAACGGTGCCCATGCCTTCCATGGCGATCTCGGTGATCGTTTCGCGGTCGATCGCCAGATCGAAGGCTTCGCGCACCTTGGGATCGAGGAAGGGGTTCTTCGGCAGCGGCGAGCCGTCCTTGGCGCTCACCTGCGGCGGCTTCTCACGGAAGTCGAAGGCGATATTGAAGAGGTAGACGCTGTTCTGGCGCACGACGGTGAGTTTGGTGTCCTTCTCCAGTGTCGGGACGTCGGAGGCAGGGATGCGCGAGATCAGATCGACCTGGCCGGCTTTCAGCTGCGCAACGCGGGCCGCATCGTTCGGGATCTCCTTGCGGGTGACCTTGTCCCAGGGTTCCTTCTCGCCCCAGTAGCCGTCGAACTTCTGCAGGACGAGCTGTTCTTTCGGCGTCCAGGAGACGAACTTGTAGGGGCCGGTCCCAATCGCCGCCTTGCCGGAATTGAAGCCTTCCGAAGCCTTGTCGGCGTTGGCGGAAAAGTCCTTGGCAGCCGTATGCGATACGATGAACAGGCGGATGAAATCGTTCGGCAAGTTCGGCGCGGGGCCGTCGGTCTTGATACGGATCGTCAGCGGATCGACGATCTCGATGCCCCGCACGCGGCGGACATAGATGGTGGTCGGGTTCGGGCCGGTGACGGCCGGAATACGCTCGATCGAGAACTTCACGTCCTCGGCCGTGAAGTCGGAGCCGTCATGGAATTTGACGCCCGGGCGAAGCTTGAATTCCCAGGTCGTGCTGTCGATGGCCGTCCAGCTGGTTGCAAGGCCCGGCTCGAGCTCGAGGTTGTTGCCGGATTTCACCAGCGAGTCGTAGATATGCTTGACCGCCTCGGCGTGGGTGCCGGCGGCAGTGAAATGCGGGTCGACTGACAATGGGCCGGCGCGAACACCGATCGTCAGGTCGGCGGCAAGTGCCGCACCCGAAACGCCGCCGAGCAATACGGCGGCGAGAGCCGCCGTGCGGAATGTCTTCAAAATCGTCATTGTTCGTTCTCCTCTATATTTATCATTGGGGGCCAGTTGGGTGAGTCCACGACGACTTTCGCCAGCAGTTCGGAGAGCATCAGCTTTTCGGCAGGCGTCAGCCCCGACAGCATGACCTTTTCGCGCTCCACCATCGGCTGCATGGTTTCGTCGACAATGCGCTTTCCTTCGTCGGTGATGTAAAGGACGAAGCTTCGAAGATCCGCCGCATCGACCTCGCGCCGGATGATGTTCTTGTCGACGAGCTTCTGGATCGCCCGGCTCATCGTATTCTTGGGGAAACCGGAGGAGCTGCTGATGGCGCTTGCCGTCAGTCCGTCGGAAAGGCCGAGCGAATAGAGAACAACGAATTCCGGCCGGGCGAGCCCGTACTCTTTTTCGATCCAGCGATAGATCGGCTCGTTGAACAGCAGCGCCAGGAAATTGATGCGAAAGGAAAGCCAGCAGGGGTTCTGCCATAGCTTCACGGACACCAGATCATCGACGCCGTGATTGCCGGCGGCCGCCTTGCCGCCCTGCTTGAGGAGCGCATCGAAGGATGAGATTTCCAATTGCAACGCCGTCAGCTCCCGCAGAAATCCTACCTGGATTTTGTTCCGTATGGAACTTGACGATAGCTTATTTGGCTGTCAATCTCTTTTTTTAGTTCCGTATGGAACTTTGCACTTGATCGGCGCAGCGCCTGTCAAGGCACATTTTTTGTGCGCAAGCGTGAGATCTTGGTCAAATTTTGCGCAGTAGGGATGCAGGTGGAAATTTATGAAGATCGCGGACATGAACTGGATGCAGGTGGAGGAACGGACGGTCGAGGATGACCGCTGCATACTTCCGATCGGCAGCGTCGAGCAGCACGCCTATCTCAGCCTCGCGACCGACATGATCCTTGCCGAAAAAATCTCGCTCGATGCGGCCGAGCCGCTCGGCATCCCGGTTTTCCCTGTCGTGCCCTATGGCCTCGCCTCGTCGTTTGCGACCTTTCCCGGCACGCTGACGCTGACGCTCTCCACTTATATCGGCGTGATCCGCGACCTGATGGACAGCATCCATCGCTCCGGCTTCCGCCGCATCCTGATCGTCAATGGCCATGGCGGCAATACCCCAGTGACAGCCGTCATCTCCGAATGGCTGAATGCGCATCCTGATGCCTCTGTGAAATTCCATGACTGGTGGCGGGCGCCCAAAACCTGGGCAAAGGTGCAGGAAACCGATCCCGCCGCCTCGCACGCCTCCTGGATGGAAAACTTCCCCTGGACGCGCACCACCGACCAGCGTCAGCCGACCAACGCCAAACCGAAGGTGGATTTCGCCGGCCTCGCCCGCGTCGACGCGGCCCGCAAGCGCGCACTCCTCGGCGACGGCAACTATCACGGCCTCTACCAGCGTCCCGACGAGGACATGCTGGCGATCTGGGACGTGGCCGTCGCGGAAACCCGCGAACTTCTCGAAAACGACTGGCACTGACGGCCAGGCCCTTCGGCGCTTGGCTCCACGAAACCCGCAGAAGACGGGACAGAGGGATAAGACGGGGAACATATGTTAGGTTTCATCTTGCAGCGCCTGTGGCAGGCGGCGATCGTGGTCATCGCGATGTCGGCGCTGGTCTTCTGCGGCGTCTATGCCGTCGGCAATCCCATCGACGTGCTGATCTCTCCGGATGCGACGCAGGATATTCGCGCCGCGGTGATCGCCCAATACGGACTGGACCAGCCACTCTGGCGTCAATATTTCGCCTTTCTCGGCAGGCTGATCGAAGGCGATTTCGGCCGCTCGCTCGTCTACAGCATGCCGGTCAGCCAGCTCATCCTCACCCGCCTGCCGGCGACGCTGGAACTGACGCTGGCAGCCGTTCTATTTGCCAGCCTCGTCGGCATCCCGATCGGCATGTATGCTGGCTACCGCCCGCATAGCCTGATTTCCCGCGCCATCATGGCGATCTCGATCCTCGGCTTCTCGGTACCGACCTTCTGGTTCGGCCTGATGCTGATCATGGTGTTTGCCGTTCAATGCGGCTGCATGCCGGCTGGCGGACGCGGCGAGACGGTCAGCCTCTTCGGCGTCGATTTCAGCTTCCTCACCGGCGACGGGCTTTCGCATCTCGTGCTGCCGGCGCTGAACCTGGCGCTCTTCAAGTTCTCCTTGATGATCCGGCTTGCCCGCGCCGGCACCCGTGAACTGATGCAGAGCGACACGGTGAAATTTGCCCGCGCCGCCGGCCTGTCCGAGTTCACGGTGCTGAGCCGGCATGTGCTGCGGCTGATCTCCATTCCGCTCGTCACCGTCTTCGGCCTGGAGCTCGGCTCGACGCTCGCCTTTGCGGTCGTCACCGAAACCATCTTTTCCTGGCCCGGCCTCGGCAAGCTGATCATCGACAGCATCACCTCGCTCGACCGGCCGGTCATGGTCGCCTACCTAATGCTCGTCGCCTTCCTATTCATCGTCATCAACCTGATCGTCGATTTGACCTACGCGCTGCTCGATCCGCGCCTGCGAAAGGGACGTGCCTGATGCGCGATACTCTGCTTGGCCGTTTCCTCGAGGAATTCTTCCGCAACAAAGTCGCGACGGGCGCCGCGATCGTCGTCCTGCTGATCGTCCTGACCGCGATCGTCGCGCCGCTGGTCACCCCGCAGGACCCCTATGACCTGACCAGCCTCGTGCTGCGCGATGCACGGCGTGCGCCGGGTTATGTCGGTACTGGCGGTTACACCCATTGGCTCGGCACGGACTCGCAAGGCCGCGACCTCCTGTCTGCGATCATCTATGGCCTGCGCATATCTTTGCAGATGGGCGTGATCGCTGGCGGTATCGCCTTCGTCATCGGCGCGGTGGTCGGCTGCTCGGCTGCCTATATCGGCGGACGTTTCGAAAGCCTCGCGATGCGCATCATCGACCTGCAGCTTTCCTTCCCGGCAATCCTGCTCGCCTTCGTCATCGCAGCCCTTCTCGGCCAGGGCCGCTATCAGCTGATCATGGCGCTGATCTTTGCGCAGTACGCCTATTTCGCCCGCACCGCCCATGGTGCGGCATCGGCCGAGCGGCAGAAGGATTATGTCGAGGCGGCGCTCTCAATCCCGCTGTCGCCCTGGCGTGTCGTCGTCAAGCACATCCTGCCGAACTCGCTGCCGCCGCTGATCGTCGTAGCCACAGTGCAGGTGGCGAGTGCCATTTCGCTGGAAGCCACCCTCTCCTTCCTCGGCGTCGGCCTCCCGCCGACCGAACCGTCGCTCGGCATGCTGATCGCCAACGGCTTCCAGTACCTGCTCTCCGGCCGCTACTGGATCTCGATCTATCCCGGCGTGGCGCTGATCCTGTTCATCGTTTCGCTCAATCTTGTCGGCGACCAGATCCGCGACCAGCTCAATCCGAGGCTCCGCCGATGACCGAAACGACGCGTGCTCCGCTTCTCGAAGTCACCAACCTCAGGACCTGGTTTCCGAGCGGCCGCGGTGAAATCAAGGCGGTCGACGGCGTGTCTTTTTCGCTGGCGCCAGGCGAAGTGCTCGGCTTGGTCGGCGAATCCGGTTCCGGCAAGTCGATCACCGGCTTCTCGATCATCGGCCTGATCGACGAACCCGGCCGCATCGTCGAGGGTTCGATCAAGCTCGAAGGCCGCGAACTCATCGGCCTGCCCGCCCACGAACTGCGCGCCATCCGCGGCAAGACCATTTCGATGGTCTTCCAGGACCCGATGATGACCCTCAACCCTGTCCTGAGCATCGGCACCCAGATCAAGCTGGCGCTCGAAGCGCATGAAAACATCAGCGCATCGGATGCGCGGGAAAGAGCGATCAAGGCGCTCGCCCAGGTCCGCATCAGCGAGCCGGAACGCAAGGTGGATTTTTTCCCGCATCAGTTTTCCGGAGGCATGCGCCAGCGCGTGGCGATCGCCATCGCGCTGCTGCACCGGCCGAAACTCATCATTTGCGACGAACCGACGACGGCGCTCGACGTGTCGATCCAGGCGGAAATCCTTACCGAGATGAAGGAATTGGTGGCCGAACTCGGCACCGCGCTGATCTGGATCAGCCATGATCTCGCGATCGTCTCGTCGATCGCCGACCGCGTCGCGGTGATGAGGTTCGGTAATATCGTCGAAATCGGCCCGGCGCTCGGCGTGCTCACCCGCCCGCAGCACGACTACACCAAGGCGCTGCTCGACGCGCTGCCGTCGCGCGCCAAGCCCGGCCAGTTGCTGCTG
>NZ_JALBGW010000222.1:0-6371 GCF_023006485.1 Neorhizobium sp. BETTINA12A | reverse complement strand
AATGGCGGCCTCGGGATCGCTGCTCGCGCCATGGCGGCCCGCGACCAGCACCGTGCGCCCGATTATCTCGCAGGCCTCAACCCGGAACAGCGGCTGGCGGTCGAGACGCTGAATGGACCGGTTCTCGTGCTCGCGGGCGCGGGCACGGGCAAGACGCGGGTGCTGACCACCCGCATCGCCCATATCCTGGCAACCGGCAGCGCCTATCCGTCACAAATTCTTGCGGTGACCTTTACCAACAAGGCTGCCCGCGAGATGAAGGAACGCGTCGGCGTACTCGTCGGCGGCGCCGTCGAGGGCATGCCGTGGATGGGCACCTTCCACTCGATCGGCGTGAAACTGCTGCGCCGCCATGCGGAACTGGCTGGCCTTCGCTCCGACTTCACCATTCTCGACACCGACGACGTGGTGCGGCTGATCAAGCAGTTGATCCAGGCCGAGGGGCTGGACGACAAGCGCTGGCCGGCAAAACAGTTCGCCGGCATGATCGACACCTGGAAGAACAAGGGCCTGACGCCGCCGGACATTGCCGAGGGCGACGCCCGTGCTTTTGCCAACGGAAAGGGCCGCGAGCTTTATGCCGCCTACCAGGCGCGGCTTCGCACGTTGAACGCCTGCGATTTCGGCGATCTTCTGCTGCACCCGATCGCGATCCTCCGCAAGAACCCGGATCTGCTCAAGGAATATCACGGCAAGTTCCGCTACATCCTCGTCGACGAGTACCAGGACACCAACACGGCCCAGTACATGTGGCTGCGGCTGCTTGCACAGCGGCCGAAGGACGTTCCCCAGAACGTCTGCTGCGTCGGCGACGACGACCAGTCGATCTATGGCTGGCGCGGCGCGGAAGTCGACAACATCCTGCGCTTCGAGAAGGATTTTCCGGGCGCCAAGGTGATCAAGCTGGAGCGCAACTACCGCTCCACCGAACACATCCTCGGCGCCGCCGGCCATCTGATCGCGCATAACGAAGGCCGGCTTGGCAAGACACTGTTCACCGACCGATCCGACCCCGATGACGAGAAGGTGGTGGTGCATGCCGCCTGGGATTCGGAGGAGGAAGCGCGCGCCGTCGGCGAGGAGATCGAAAACCTCCAGCGGGGCAAGCACAAGCTCAACGACATGGCGATCCTGGTGCGCGCCTCGTTCCAGATGCGCGAGTTCGAAGACCGGTTCGTGACGTTAGGCCTCAACTACCGCGTCATCGGCGGCCCGCGCTTCTACGAGCGGCTCGAAATCCGCGATGCCATGGCCTATTTCCGCATGGTCTGCCAGCCCTCCGACGACCTCGCCTTCGAGCGGATCATCAACACCCCGAAGCGCGGCCTCGGCGACACGACCGTGCGTTACCTGCACGACTACGCCCGCGCCCGCGACATTCCCATGCTGCAGGCGGCGGCCGACATCATCGAGACCGACGAACTGAAGCCGAAGGCGCGCAAGGCGCTGTTCGACGTCGTCACCGATTTCCGCCGCTGGCAGGGCCTGCTCGAAAACACGTTGCACACCACGCTTGCCGAGCAGATCCTCGACGAGAGCGGCTATACCGCCATGTGGCAGAACGACAAGTCGGCGGAAGCACCGGGACGGCTGGAAAACCTCAAGGAACTCGTGCGTTCCATGGAGGCTTTCGAGAGCATGCGCGGCTTCCTCGAGCACGTCTCGCTGGTCATGGATGCCGAGAACAACGAAAACCTCGATGCCGTGTCGATCATGACGCTGCATTCGGCCAAGGGCCTGGAATTCGACACTGTCTTCCTGCCCGGCTGGGAGGAAGGCCTGTTTCCGCACCAGCGGGCGCTCGACGAGGGCGGCCGCTCGGGGCTGGAAGAAGAACGCCGTCTCGCCTATGTCGGCCTGACGCGCGCAAAGCACCGCTGCCACATCTGGTTCGTCTCGAACCGCCGCATCCACGGCCTGTGGCAATCAACCATGCCGTCGCGTTTCCTCGAAGAACTGCCGGCCGCCCATGTGGACGTCGCGGCGTCAGACAGCAATTACGGCGGATATGGCGGACGCGGCGGCTACGGCCAGTCACGCTTCGACAAGGCCGATCCCTTCGCCAACAATTATTCCACCCCCGGCTGGAAACGCGCCCAGGCCAACAAGACCGACGCCACCCGCGACAACTGGGGCACCCGCTCCGGCCACGCCGTGGAACGCATCGGCTACGGCGAAAGCGGCCCGCGCACGCGGACGATCGACGGGGAACTGGTGGCCAAATCGGTGGCCGACACGCCTTCGCAATTCTCCGTCGGCGACCGGGTTTTTCACGTCAAGTTCGGGAACGGGAATATTTCGGCGATCGAGGGCAACAAGCTGACGATCGAGTTCGATCGGGCTGGAGAGAAGCGGGTGCTGGATGGGTTTGTGGAGCGGGTGTGATTACACAGTAATACAATCCACAACGTTATTAGCAAAATACAAAGCGGTTTTCTTTGGGTTACTGATTGAATACCTAGACAAGTATCGATTTTGATCCTTCCACTTTGGATCATTTAAATTTATTTGAGGTTCAAAGAAATATTCTAGCCAGCTTATGTACCAGTGTTCATTTTCGGCATCAAAGCTATAGAAGCTATTCAACTGGTGATAATTAAGCTCACCGCGCTTTGCTTTCTGAAAAAGATTTGTATTATTGTATTTAAGGTCACATAAGACAAACAATACGGCGCCTAGTCTAAGTTGACCCTTTTTCGTAAAAGCCATACATATTGCAAATTGAGTAAGGACCCTCTCAATATTCCGCAATGAATAATTTTTTCTAATAGCTAAGTCAGTAATAAAATTGACCATCTCGCCAGATAGAGACCCATCTTCTCCGTCCGACGGCATGCCCGAAACAATCTCTGAGACAAAGGCAAGCATTTGAGCTTTTCGAGTATGCCCTTCTGCGATGGGAAAATATACATAGGTATGAACAAATTTCTCGAGATACCTTTGAGCATCAATATCGGTACCGTAGGTGTGCCTGATAGATGACAGTATTTGATCGACTTGACACACAAGAAGAAACTTGACTGAGCTGACCGAAAAGAAATGTTTCATGGTCTCAATCAAAGCAAGGGCATACGGTGGCTTGCATCTATCAAGCTCGTCGACAATAAAGATCAACGGCTTGCCTTGCTTTGCGCCTGGAAAATTTTCGCCGACAGTAGAAAGAGTGTTTCGAAATTCATCAAACGCAATCCTGTCCTGGTTCGACCTGTTAAGACGCTCCTCTATCGCCTTGTCAAACTCCCCCTCGACGACGCTGGAAACCTCTTTAGCGATCTCCTCTGAGGCCTTCTCTAGGTCGGCCGTATTGAGTAGACCTACGGTCAAAACTCGCACCGATGATTTTGCTGCCACTTTACCGACGGCTTTTGCGACGTTCACAACACGCGACTGAAATCTTTCTCTTTTCTGTTTTGTTGGCAATTTTGCCATAACCGCCGATGCAAGACTTATGAAAACGTCAGAATTGTAGTCGGAGCTAAACGCATCGAAATATATAGCGGGAAAGCCTTGCTCGGTGGCGGATCGTTCCAAGCGCTTCGCAAATACGGTTTTGCCCGTTCCCCATTTTTCATCCAACACTACGACTAGAGGCTCGTCGGTGCTTTCAAAAAGCCTTAACAGGCCATCGATGAAACGGTCGCGGCCGAAAATGTCCGTTTCCGCGGCAATGGCATCTTCCATTGGTGGAGCTAACAATCGCATGGAATCACCTCCAGTTGATCGAATGGAGAAGAATTTTTGATTTTTATTCAACTAGTAATTGCTCACTCCCCACAATTGGCATCAGACATCGGCTCGGGCTCCTTAAGCTAGCTAATACCTCGCCTGCTATCATTGTCATGGGCATCTACCTAAAATCTGAACACATTTAGAAATCAAAGGGAGGAATTCATGAAAGCCATCGTCACGGCCCCCGGCGGCCTCGATGCCCTGAAGCTCGTCGATCTGCCGGATCCGGGCAAACCCGGCCGCGGCGAGATCCGGGTGGCGCTGCATGCGAGTTCGATCAATTTCCATGACCTCAGCGTCGCAAGCGGTCGGACGCCGACAGATGGGCGGGTGCTGATGGCGGATGGCGCTGGCGTGGTCGAGGAGGTCGGCGACGGGGTGAGCGAGTTCAGGCCGGGCGACCATGTGGTTTCCTGCTTCTTTCCGGACTGGCAGGACGGTCCGCCGCTGCCCGGCGGCTTTTCGCGCACGCCCGGCGACGGCATCGACGGGTTTGCGACCGAATATGCGGTGCGGCCGGCGGCCGCCTTCACGCTTGCTCCGAAAGATTTCAGCCATGTGGAAGCGGCAACGATCACCACGGCGGGGCTGACCGCCTGGCGGGCGCTTGTCGAGCTTGGGCGACTGAAGGCCGGCGAGACGGTGCTGGCGCTCGGCACGGGTGGCGTGTCGATCTATGCGCTGCAGATCGCCAAGGCCATGGGCGCACGGGTGGCGATCACCTCCTCATCGGACGAAAAGCTGGAGCGAGCGAAAAAGCTCGGGGCCGAGTTTACGGTCAACTACAGGGACCATGCCGACTGGGGCAGACAGGTTTTTGACTGGACCGGCGGCCGCGGCGTCGACCATGTGGTGGAAGTCGGCGGGCCGGTAACCCTCGGGCAATCCATCCAGGCGGTGAAGATGGGCGGCCATATCGCCATGATCGGGGTGCTGACCGGCGCACGCGGTGAAGTGCCGACCGCGGCGCTGATGGGTAAGCAGGCGGTTCTCTCCGGCATTCTGGTCGGCAGCCGCCGCCAGCAGCAGGATTTCGTGCGTGCATTCGATACGGGTCTCGTCCGGCCGGTGATCGACCGGGTATTCCCGCTCGAAAAACTCGCCGATGCCTTCCGCTACGAGATGAGCGGCAGCCATTTCGGCAAGATTGGCATCGCGTGGTGATAGGCTCGGCAGAGGTTCTGCTTGCGGAGAACCCCTGCCCCATTTACCTCGGAACCAGACCCGGCAATCAGGAAGCGGCCCCATGTTTCTCACCAATCAGGACGTCATCGAGCTCACCGCGTGGCGGCGCAAGCTGCATGCCATGCCGGAGATATCCGACGAGGAGATTGCGACGGCAGCGGAGGTGCAGAACTTCCTCGCGGATACGAAGCCGGACCGGGTCGTGACCGGTCTCGGCGGCACGGGTGTCGCGGTCGTCTATGAAAGTGGCCTTCCCGGCCCGTCCGTTCTGTTCCGCGCCGAGCTGGACGCGCTGCCGATCGAGGAGATCGGCACGCCGGACCATCGCTCGAAAATCCCCGGCAAGGGTCATATGTGCGGCCACGACGGCCACATGACCATGCTTGCGTCGCTGGGGCGGCAGTTCGGCCGGAAAAAGCCGAAACGCGGCCGCGTCATCCTGCTCTTCCAGCCGGCAGAGGAGACAGGCGCCGGCGCGGCGGCCGTCATCGCCGACGAAAAATTCCAGGAACTGGCGCCGGATTACAGTTTTTCCCTGCACAACATGCCGGGCCTGCCGCTCGGCCATGCCTGGCTGAAGGACGGCATCGTCAACTGCGCCTCGCGTGGTCTGAAGATCGTCCTGTCCGGCCGCACCGCGCATGCCTCCATGCCGGAGACCGGCATCTCGCCGGTGCCGGCGGTGGCAACGCTGATGCCGGCGCTGACGGCCCTCAGCCGAGGCTCGATCGCAACCGGCGACATGGTGCTGGCAACGGTGACGCATGCCTCGGTCGGCGAACCGGCCTTTGGGATTGCGCCCGGCCATGCCGAAGTCTGGGTAACGTTGCGCACCATGACCGATGGCCAGATGCAGGCGTTGACGACCAAGGCCGAAGATCTGGTCCGCGAGGTCGCAGCCGTCGGCGGTCTCGGATACGCGATGGACTATCACGACATCTTCGGCCATTGCGAAAACCATGCGGAAGCCGCCGCCCTGCTACGTGCGGCGATGGAATCCGAAGGCATTTCGCTCGAGGAGGGAGAAACGATGCGCGGCTCGGAGGATTTCGGCCGGTTCGCGACCGTGTCGAAATCGGCGATGTTCTTCCTGGGTGCCGGCGAAAACATGCCGAACCTGCACAATCCGAACTATGATTTTCCCGACGACCTGATCCCGATCGGCACGAAAATCTTTATGCGCGTGGCGAGGGATATTCTCGGCTGAAGTTGGGCCGGAGGAGACGACGCCCGATCAGGCGTCGTTGTTGCCGAACAGCTTGGCCATGAAGCCGCCATTGGTGCCGCGGCCGGGACGCTTGCCATCCCACTTGGGCACGATCACCATATGGGTGATGTCGCCGCGCTGGAAGGCTTTCAGGAACGCGTTGTAGTCGGCAAAGGCGACGCAGCCATGCGAGTCGCCGCGCACCCGCAGCAGGAAACTGTGGGCGAGCAGGCCGGTGCGGCCCTGCGGC
>NZ_JALBGW010000221.1:0-6372 GCF_023006485.1 Neorhizobium sp. BETTINA12A | reverse complement strand
GGCGCTCGGGCAATTCCTTTCCGAAGTGGTGCAGGACGACATGACGATCGGCGTCGGCTGGGGCCGCACCATGACGGCCTCGCTCGGCAGCTTTCGCCCGCCGCGGCGGGAGAACTGCAAGGTCGTGTCGCTGCTCGGCGGCATCGTCGCCGTACACCAGACCAATCCGATCGACTACACTTGGCGTTTCGCCGGCCAGCTGGGCGCCGAATGCTACATGTTCCTGGCGCCGCTTCTGGTCGACTCGGTCAAGACCAAGCGGGCGCTGATCGAGCAATGCGGGCTCAATACGATCTACGATCTCGCCGAAAATCTCGACCTCGCGGTGGTGAGCTGCGGCGATATCGGGCCACATTCGACCTCGCTGTCGGAAGGCTTCATCTCCAAGGCCGAGCTTGACCGGCTGATCGCGGCGGGCTGCGTCTGCGACACGATGTTCAATTTTCTCGATGAAGAAGGCCGCTCGGTGGATCACAAGCTGAACGAGCGGGTGATGTCCGTGGATCTGGATACGCTGAGACAGGCCAAACACATCGTGCTCTCCTCCGGCGGCGCGCACCGCGCGGTGGCGATCCGCGCGACGATCCGCAGGGTCGGGTGCAATACCCTGATAACGGACGAGACTGCGGCGAAGGAGTTGTTGAGGTTGAACGAACCTTCCTAGAGAGCACAAGGGTTGGCCTGACACAGGCTGCGCTTCAACGGACGGATTATCAGGCAGCGGTCAGAAACTCCACTCCGAGGGAATTGATCCGCCGCCAGCGGACTTCGCATTCGAAACGTCGACCATCTGACAGGGCGAGACCGAAGCTTTCCGGCACGGACAACGCGTTCTCGATCTTGATCAACGCACCGCCGGCTGAGATTTCCTTGACGATGCAGTCGAAGGCCGAATGATCGCCATTAAAGACGATCTTGGCGCCTAGAAAGCTTTTCGATCTCTGGTATCTGCGCTCATGCACCTGACCGCGTCCTTCGACGATTATACTTCAGTCATCACTTATATGCCCCAATGGGCAATCCCGCAATCCTCAGAGGCCGCCCATGACTTTTGCAGGCGACTTGGTATCTGCCGCTTGCGGCCCGGCAATGGAACCTGAATGCTGAGCTCAAGCGTTCGGCCCCTCACGCATTCCCCGCTTCCCAGCCCAGAATCGCCCGCTTGCGCGTCAGCCCCCAGTGATACCCCGTCAGCGCCCCGCTCTTGCCGAGCGCCCGATGGCAGGGAACCACGAACGAAATCGGGTTCGCTCCAACAGCCGCACCTACCGCGCGGCTGGCGGTCGGCTGGCCGATATCGTTGGCGACGTCGGAATAGGTGACGGCCTTGCCGAACGGGATCTTCAACAGGCTCTGCCAGACGCGGACCTGGAAATCGGTGCCGATCAGAACGACCTTCAGCGGCTGATCGCAGGACCAGTTCGCACGGTCGAAGACGCGGCCGACATAGGGTGCTGTCATCTCCTGGTCGGGGACATATTCGGCATTCGGCCAGCGGCGCATCATGTCGTCGAGCGCCGCCTGCTCATGGCCGAGATCGGCAAAGGCGAGACCCGAAAGTCCCCGGTCGGTCGCCATGACCAGCGCTTGGCCGAAGGGCGACGAATGGAAGCCGTAGCGGATCGTCAGGCCGCCGCCGCGCGCTTTCCATTCGCCGGGCGACATCGCCTCATGAGTGACGAACAGATCATGCAATCGTCCCGGACCTGAAAGCCCGAGTTCGTAGGAGGCTTCGAGCAGCGGCAGTTCCTCCTTGCCGAGCAGGCGCTTGGCATGGTCGAGGGTGACGGCCTGGAGGAAGGCCTTCGGCGACAGCCCGGCCCAGCGGGTGAACACTTTCTGGAGCTGGGTTGGCGACTGGCCAAGCTCGGAGGCAATCGCCTCGAGCGACGGCTGGTCGCGGTAATCGAGCGTGATCATCTCGATGACGCGGCGGACGGTTTCGTAGTCGGAACCATCGGGCGTCACGTCGATGGGCGACGAATCGATCTTGGCGAGAGCATTCATGGCTTGTCTCCTTTACAGCGCCGCACGCCGATGAAGCCGAAGCGGTGGGCGCGCAAAAAATCGCTGTGCAACTGATATGCCCTCTAAATGCGCCTTCAGCCTCGCCGAAACCACCCGTTTCTTGCCCGATTGCCGGTTTTCTCGCCCGCTCAGATCCGATGTTTGACCATGGCGAGAGCACCCTTGAAAGCCTTGGCGAAACTTTCACGATCGTCCGGATTGAGGAAGGAGCCGATATCGGTGCCGCGCCCCTCGCCCGTCACAGACATGGACGTGATGCCGAACTCCTCGTGGCGGCGGACGTTGAAGCGCGCCCAGAACGGATTGAAGCGATGCTCCACCACACGCCCCGCCGGCGAGAATTTTCGGATCGACAGGTTGCTGCGCGAGACCGTCACTTCCTCGCGCGCCCGGCCCGAGCGGTAGCTCATCTTCAGCGCGATATAGAGGCCGAGGAAATCCAGCCCGAAGAAGAAGCCGATCGGATAAGCGCCGGTAATCAGGAAAAAGCCGCCATAGAAAACGCAGATGCCGCCCGTCAACACCAGAACGACGCGAAAGCCCGTTTTGCCGAGCGAACGGTAGGGCGTCAGTTCGGCTGCAAAAACAGGCTGATCCTCGGAAACGTCCACGTTGATTTCCCTCCTGCGGGATGCCTATACAGGCATATGGCGACTCCAAAGATCAGATCCAAAACCAGCACCTCGCAAAAGTCAAATCACGCGCCCGAGCGCAAGGCCGCACCCAAACCCAAGCGCTTCAAATCCGCCTATTCGAAAGCGGAGATGGAGGAGATTTTTCGCCGCTTTTCGGTGCAGCGGCCGGAGCCGAAGGGCGAGCTGGAGCACGTAAACCCGTTCACGCTGGTGGTGGCGGTGGCACTATCCGCCCAGGCAACCGATGCGGGCGTCAACAAGGCGACGCGGGCGCTGTTCAAGGTCGCCGATACGCCCGAAAAGATGCTGGCGCTCGGCGAAGAGGGCGTCACCCAGTATATCAAGACCATCGGGCTCTACCGCAACAAGGCGAAGAACGTGATCGCGCTCTGTCGCATGCTGATCGACGAGTTCGGCAGCCAAGTGCCGAGGACGCGCGAAGAGCTGATCCGCCTGCCGGGCGTCGGCCGCAAGACGGCGAATGTGGTGATGTCGATGGCCTTCGGCGTGCCGACGCTCGCGGTCGATACGCATGTCTTCCGCATCGCCAACCGGCTCTTGATGGCGCCGGGCAAGACGCCCGACGAGGTCGAGGAGAACCTCCTGAAGGTGATCCCCGACCAGTATCTCTTCCACGCCCACCACTGGCTGATCCTGCACGGGCGCTATTGCTGCAAGGCACGAAAACCGGAATGCGAGCGCTGCGTCATCGCCGATCTCTGTCGCTCGCCGGAAAAAACCGTCGACGTGCCGGCACCGCTTGTGGAATTGCCGCAGCAGCTCATCGGCGAGCCCGTCGAGTAGGGCCGCGATTGCCTCGGCGGCGCCTGCTTAAAACTTGAACCCAGGATCGCGCTTGGAGACCGCCTTGTGGAGATGCACCATCAGGCCAGCGGCGAACAGGGGCGTCAGCAGGTTGACGATCGGGATCGCCAGGAAACACGCGATCAGAAGGCCCGCCATGAATACGGTGGATGAATGTTTCGAGCGGAAGGCGCGTGCCTCCGCGGGCGTTCTGAACCGCATCGCCGCAAACTCGAAAAATTCCCGGCCGAGCAGATAGCCGTTCACCATGAAGAAGGCGATCAGGTTGATGCCGGGAATGAACAGCAGGAAAAGTGCCACGATATTGCCGACGATGACGACGCCGAGAAACTGGATCGAGCCGATGATCGCCTGAGCGAGCGGCATCGCCTTGCCGGGCGCATCGTTCGGATAGTCGCGCTTCTCGACCACTTCGGCGACGTCGTCGAGGAACAGACCGGCGATCAGCGCCGTGATCGGCGCGATCAGCAGAGCGAGCGCCAGCGCCAGCCCGATGCTGGCAGCGATCGCCGCAAACAGGGTGAGCCAACCCGCCCAATCCGGCAGATCGGGGAAGAAGGCCGCAAACCACGGCCAGGCATAAAGGATGAAGACTTCGCGCAGGGTGAACCAGAGACCGATCAGCACGAGGGCGGTGAGACCCAATGTCTTCCAGAACACGGAACGGGTTTCGGGTGCGAAAAGGTTGGCGAGCGAAAGGCGTGCGGCGTCGAGGATCATCGGCGTCTCCAGGTTGGCGGGAGAGATGTAGGTTTGAGGGAGCGGCGGAGCAAGGAGGAGTGAGATGGCGGATATAGGAGAAGCGACCGCAGCCGGCTCCCCGCTCAGATATTCAAGAAAAATCTTGCGGGCATGTCACATGGGCGGATCCTGTCTCGTCATGGTGTCGTAACCAACAGAAGGAAACGAACCATGAGTGCCAAACTTAACCCTTTCACCGCCGCTCCCTCGCTGATGAAGGCCTGGATGGGTGTGTCCACCGATGTTGCCGAAAGCCTCGAGCATAGCCTCATCGAACTCGTAAAAATCCGCTCCTCGCAGATCAACGGCTGCGCCAACTGCATCAATATGCACACGATCGAAGCGCGGGCGCGGGGCGAGAGCGAGCAGCGCATCTACCTGCTGTCCGCCTGGCGCGAAGCTCCATGCTATTCCGATCGCGAGCGCGCTGCGCTAGGTTGGACCGAAGCCCTGACCCGGCTTTCTGAAGGTCATTCATCCGAAAGCAGCTACGAGGCCCTGAAGGCCGAGTTTACGGAGGAGGAACAGGTGAAGCTGACTTTGATGATCAATGTCATCAACGGCTGGAACCGCCTGGCGGTTGGCTTTGGCCTGTGGAACGATGCCGCAGGCGCCAAGACCGCCCAGGCAGCCGCCTGATGCAGGGTCTCGACCATACGGACGCAGCAGCCAGCTTCGACCCGCTGCGTCCGAAGCTCCTGCGCGTTGCCTATCGCATGCTCGGATCGGTGTCCGACGCCGAGGACATGGTGCAGGAGGCCTTCATCCGTTGGATGAAGGCCGATCGCCAAGAGATACGCGAACCGGAGGCATTCCTGCGCCGCACCGTGACGCGGCTCTGCCTCGATCAGCTGAAATCGGCGCGGCGACAGCGCGAGACCTATATAGGTCCCTGGCTTCCCGATCCGGTCGTGGAGGAGGAGAAGGAGGAGGATGTCACCTTGCCGCTGATGCTGGCACTTGAACGCCTCTCACCGCTCGAACGCGCGGCCTTCCTGCTTCACGACGTGTTTGGGGTGGGGTTCGAGGAGGTCGCAACCACCATCGAGCGCGACATGGCTGCCTGTCGCCAGCTTGCTGCCCGCGCGCGCACCCATGTTCGCGAGGCGAGAACTCGTTTCCAGGTCGACAAAAAACGGGGTATCGAGCTTGCCGAGGCCTTCTTCGCCGCCTCGCGCAGCGGCGACATGACGGCGCTGGGTGTTATGTTGGCGGCAGATGTCAGCATTCATGCGGACGGTGGCGGCAAGCGTCCCGCGGCCACGGAGCCCGTTCTCGGCTTCGAAGCGGTGATGAGAGTGCACGCCCATCTCGCGGATCAGTTTCAGAAGAACGGCTCCACACTCGTTCGCGCCGGGTTCGTCAACGGATTGCCAGGCTTCGTCACGTTAGAAGCCGACGGTGAACTGCAGACGACCGCGCTCGATATCGAGGATGGGAAGATCACGGCCATCTATATCGTGCGCAATCCTGACAAGCTGCGGCATCTGCATTAGCCTTCGCGAGGCGGCTCCCCGGCGTCGAGCGTAACTCCGGCCCAGAGAACCGCCTCCGAAATACCGTGTCTGCCTGCCTGGGCATCCTCCCTATCCCATCCCCCGCAACTCGTCCCGATGCCGGACCATCGCCAGGAACCGCCGGTAATCCAGCCCGTACTGCTCGGCCCGGGCCGGGTCCGGCAGCCGCTCCGTCCCGCCCGCATCCATGGCCTGCCCCGCTTCGAACAGCGAACCAAACACCCCGCCGGCAACGGCGGCGGCCATCGCCGTGCCGAGCAGCACCGCGTCCCGGTTTTCCGGGATCACCACCTTGCGGCCGGTGACGTCGGCGTAGAGTTCGACCAGCAGCGGGTTGTTGACGTGGCCGCCGGTGACGTGGAGGGTTTCGAAGCGGTAGCCGTAGCCCGATAGCGCATCGAGAATGTGCCTTATGCCGAGCGCGATCGAGACGCAGGTGCGCCAGTAGAGCCGGCAGAGGCCGTCGAAGGAGATGTCGAGCGTCAGCCCGCTGATGACGCCGGTCGCGTGCGGGTCGGCAAGCGGCGAGCGGTTGCCGTGGAAATCCGGCAGGACGTGGAGGTTCGGAGCGATATCGCCCTCGGTCTCGCTGCGCAGCTCGCCGACGCGGGCGATGATGCGGCCGT
>NZ_JALBGW010000220.1:0-6417 GCF_023006485.1 Neorhizobium sp. BETTINA12A | reverse complement strand
CAGCGGCGGCGCCGCAAACGCAAGCCGATTGCCGTCACGGCGGATGCGGACGAGGCCCGCGCCGCATTCCTGCACGATGTCGCCGGTCGGTGATGTCTGTTGCTGCGAGAGCCAGACATGCGCACTGCCGAGCGTCGGATGGCCGGCGAAAGGCAGTTCCTGCGACGGTGTGAAAATCCTCACCCGGTAGCTGGCCCTCGGATCGGTCGGCTCGAGCAGGAATGTCGTTTCGCTGAGATTGGTCCAGTTGGCGAAGGACTGCATCTGCGTGCCGCTCAGTCCATCGGCGCCGATCACCACGGCAAGCGGATTACCGCGCATCGGCTGGCTGGAGAAGACGTCGACTTGCTGGAAGGAGAATTTTGGCATTGCCTTGCCTCATGCAGTTGAAAAGAAAGACGGCAGCCAAGGCTGCCGTCCAAATATTGCCGAAAGGTGATATTGGCCGTTACAGCACGAGCCGGAACTTGGCAAAACCGTTCTCGCCGTCGCCGGCGTCCTCGATCTTGGCACCCTTGACTGCGGTAGCGAACTGGCGGGCCTTGGGGCCGGTCTCGAAGATCGCGCTTGTACCAGGCAGCGGCTTGAACGACCAGTTGGCGTCGGCCGACGGGTTGATCGTGCCCTGTTCGACGATATAGCGGACGATCACGTCGCGGTTGGTGTCGGGAGCCACGAAAATCACCTTGTCGCCGGCGATTTCCGGGAACTTGCCGCCGCCGCCGGCGCGGTAGTTGTTGGTCGCCACCACGAATTTCTGGGCCGGATCGATCGGCTTGCCGTTGTACTTGAGGTCGACGATGCGGTTGGAGTTGGCATTGACGAGCTTGCCGTCCTTGTCGAAGCGGGTCGGCTGCGACAGGTCGATCTGGTAGGTGACGCCGTCGATGACGTCGTAATTGTAGGACGGGAAATCGTTGTTGAGGAGAGGTGCGTCCTTGGCACCTGACGCAACCTGATTGAACATCCCGGCCGACATTTCCAACCAGTTCTTGACCTGTGCTCCGGTAATCAGCACCGCCTGCACAGTATTCGGATAGAGATAGAGGTCGGCGACGTTCTTGATGGCGATGTCGCCTGCCGGGACATCCGTGAAATATTCGGCACCGCCGCGGCCGCCGGCCTTGAAGGGTGCCGCGGCCGAGAGCACGGGAATGTCCTTATACTGGCCCTCTTTCAGCATGTCCTTGATGTACCAGGTCTGCGCATTGGCGACGATCTGCACCGACGGATCGTCGGCGACCAGCGCGAAATAGGAATAGAGCGGCGCCGAGCTCTTGCCGACCGCGCGGCGGATATAGGCGAGCGTCGCCTCATGCTCCTCCTTGGCGGCCGCGATGATTTCCGGCTTGTCCTTGACGTCGGCGACGATCTTCTTGGCGTCGTCGCGGTGGTAGATCGGCCGGGCTTCGGAGGTGAAGTCCACGACTTTCCAACCCTTGCCGTCCTTTTCTACGAGCAGGTCGATCAGGCCCATATGCGAGCCCCAGAAACCGCCCATGACGGCGGGCTTGCCCTGCAGCGTGCCCTTCTTGGTATCGGCCCCCTTGACCCCGTCGAAATCCTTGCTGTTCGGGAAAACGAGATGCTGGTGGCCGGTGAAGATCGCGTCGATGCCGGGAACGCCGGCGAGATAGAGCGACGCGTTCTCCATACGGTCGCCCGGGCCCCCGCCGTCTATACCCGAATGGGAAAGCGCGATGACGACGTCGGCACCTTCTTCCTTCATGACCGGCACCCAGGCCTTGGCGGCCTCGATGATGTCGCGGGTCTGTGCCTTGCCTTCGAGGTTCTTCGCATCCCAGGTCATGATCTGCGGCGGCACGAAGCCGATGAAGCCGACCTTGATCGGGCTTTCAGCGCCCGAGCCATCCTTGATCTTCTTCTCGACGATCACATAAGGCTTCAGGAAAAGCTCGTCCTTTTTAGGGTCGGAGGCGAGCATGCCTTTGGTGAGGTTGGCGCAGACGTAAGGGAAGCCGGAGCCCGCCAGCACCTTGAACAGAAAGTCGAGACCGTAGTTGAATTCATGGTTGCCGAGCGTGCCGGCATCGTAGCCGAGTACGTTCATCGCCTTGATGACCGGGTGCTTGTCGCCGTCCTTCATGCCGCGCTCATAGGCCATGTAGTCGCCCATGGGGTTGCCCTGCAGGAAGTCGCCATTGTCGATCAGCATGGAGTTGCCGGCTTCGGCACGGATTGCGTCGATGATCGAGGCGGTGCGGGCAAGGCCAAGCGTGTCGTTCGGCTTGTCGGCGTAATAATCGTAAGGGAAGACGTGAACGTGGATGTCGGTCGTTTCCATGATGCGAAGATGTGCCTGATTGCCGGCCGCACGGGCAGCAAACGGGTGCAGCATGACAAGCGCCGACGAGGCGGCAAAACCTCCGAGCAGCGAGCGGCGGGTGATCGGGTGAAGATCGTTAAGCGATGGCATGGCAGCCTCCTTGGAGCGGACCGGTGAGCGACAATTCGGCGCCATATTGACGCGCGAGGATTGTATCTCCAAGCGGATTCTGAAGCGGTGGAGGAGATGGTGTGATGATCGCGGGCTCTGTCCTAGAGGCGGTCAGGAAGAGGTGCTAACCCGACGCGTCAATAGGCCGCCATCCGCATCGCGTCGACGAGCTGGGCCATCTGGAAGGGTTTGGGAAGGACGGGGATATGGCGCATGTCGGCAGGCAGGCCGAGCGGTCCATATCCGGTCACGAAAATGAAGGGGATGTCCCGCGCGGTAAGGATCTCGGCGACTGGAAAGCTGGCTTCGCCGGCGAGGTTTACGTCCAGCAGGGCCATGTCCAGGGGAAGCGACCGGGCCTTGATAATCGCATCATCGAGCCGCGAGGCCGTCCCCATCATCCTGCAGCCGATCTGCTCCAGGAACTCTTCGAGCATCATCGAAACAAGTGCCTCGTCCTCGATGATGAGGACGCGAATTCCGACAAAGATCTGGGCATCGTTCACCTTGCACCCGCTTGCAGGGCACCCATTGGCAGGAAGGGCGTCACCTCGGCCGAGACGACGACGTCGCAGAGCGGCGCCTCGATCGTCCCGACGATCCCGGCAGGCTGATCGAATATCACCGATGCCTTGCCGCCGAGATCCTGGGCAAGGCTGCGCTCGATCAGCCTGACGCCGAACCCTCGTCTCGACGGCACGGCGACAGGCGGTCCGCCGCTTTCGATCCATGTCAATCGCAGCAGAGGTTTGGCACCCTCGACAATCTGCCAGTTTATCGCGACCTGACCGTTAAGCGTCGAGAGCGCGCCGTATTTCAGGGCATTGGTCGTCAGTTCGTGCAGACCCATGGCAAGCGCGAGCGCGGCCCGCGGCAGCAGCCGGAGCGATGGGCCAGAGACCGCGAAGCGATGGTCGCCGCCCTCGCCAAACGGTGCCAGTGCACCGGTGACCACATCGTCGATACTTGCCCCCTCCCATTTTTCGCGGGTGAGCACGTCATGTGCGGCCGCCAGCGCCATGAGGCGCCGCTCCAGGTTCTGGCGCACGATCGGATCGCCGCCCCGCAGGGTCTGGGAGGCAATGGCCTGGACGGTCGCAAGCGTGTTTTTGACGCGGTGGTTCAACTCGTTGACCATGAGTTGCAGCCGCTCCTCGATCCGTTTCCTCTCGGTGATTTCGACCGAGACGCCGACCAGGCCGATGACTTTGCCATCGGCATCACGCAACGGAGCTTTGGTCGACGACCAGACCCGTGGGTGGCGGCCCTCGCGGCTAATGACCTCTTCGAATTCTTCGGTCCTCGCCTGATCCATGATCCGACGGTCGTTGACCATCACCGCTTCGGCCTGGCCTTTGCTGTCCAGAAACTCCAGGTCCGTGCGTCCTTCGACTTCGGGCCAAGGCTTGCCGATCAGGTCGAGCGTCGAGACATTCGCCAGGATGATGCGGCCCTGCAGGTCCTTGGCGTAGATCAGCCCCGGCGCGGTCTCCAGGATGGCGCGGAGCAGGGCGTTGGTCTGATGGAGCTGCCTTTGGGCGAGCTTGATGGAGGTGATGTCGCTGCTGACTTCAATCGCAACTTCCGGCTCCCCGGCTTCGCCGCGGATCAGCGACCATTTGCCGATGATGTGGATCTCTCTGCCATCCTTGTGGCGACGCGTGAGTTCACCCTGCCACTCGCCGTCGCGCGCGAGGATCGCATTGATTTCCTCGAACGGGATGGGGAAACGGGTGTGGAGAAGGTCGAACCCATTTTTCCCCAGGGCTTCTTCTTCGCAATAGCCGTAAAGCCGTTCTGCGCCGATCCCCCAGAGCACGATCCTGCCGTCGAGACCGCGCAAGGTGCCCTGCGTCTGTCCGAATGTCTGCATGAATCTTTCGAGCCGGCCGAGTTTGGCATCGATATCGCGCCGTATCCTTCGTTTGGCCCAGATGGACGCTGCGAAGGCGGCCGCAGCAAGCGCCAGAAGGATCGTCGCCGCACTCAAAGTATAGGTAGCAAGGAAGAAGCCGTTCGACACCGCCAGAAGGCCCCCCAGCGCCAGGAGACCAGCTGCCAGCCATGTAACGAGGGTAGCCCGCATACGTGCAACCCGCGATGTCGTGGAGGGCGAGGCAAAAGGAACAGCAACCATCGAAGCATCCTTGGTTTTGCCTGCGCGCTGTGACTAGGCGCTCAATGCAGGCGGGAAAAACTGGGACACTTGAACAGCCGCCTACTCTCAACGAGGGCGGGCTTTGGTTTTAATGCTCCGGATAAATTAGGACTTTATCATTTATCAACTCAACGGCAAGTAGTAAATATTTGGTAAATGCTCATTTCGGCTGGATATTTCTGGCATCCGTGGCCTTTACATTGTCGCTGTTTATGCGTGGTGATTCGAGGGATCGTGAATGTGTTGAAAATTGGATGGTGGCGGGGATGCACCGACCGATTCAGCGGGAGGCCGGCGCATCCTTATGGAAGAAGCGGAAATAGGACGAGACCTGCGCCACCGCATTGCTGTTGATGCTGAACTGCACGCCGAGCCGGCCGCTGCGGCGCCACTTGACGGTGCCTTCCAGGATGCCGAATTCCTGGCTTTCGACCCGGACCTGACTGCCATCCGCGGCATGAAAAACGCGACCTCCGAGATCAAGCGCCATGCCGGTTGCCGAGAGATCGGTAACACGCCCTTCCACGGCCTGGTTGAAATATCTGACGGTACCCAGGATACGGGTCTTCTTGCGCTCCGCGCTGCGGGTCTTCATTCGTCCGTTGATCATGATCTCATCCCTCGTTGTTCCTTAAGGCGCGGAAGATACACGCATTGCCTTGAAATCCCTTTAGGACGATCCGTAAAAGTCGAGTGACTCCAATCACAGTCCTACATTCGGCCTGTCGATGATTTCGCGCAGCGCAAAGCTCGAATTGATCTTCACCACATGCGGCAGCGCCGACAGCCAGTCTCGATGGATGCGTTCGTAATCCTCCAGATCCTTGGCTGCGACCCGCAGGATGTAGTCGTATTCGCCGGACATCAGGTAACAGACCAGAACGTTGGGGCAGAGTTTCACTGCCGCCTCGAATTCGGTGAGCGTCTTGGCGAATTGGCCGGACAGCGAGATGTGGACGATCACCATCATCTTGTAGTCGAGCGCCTTGTTGGAAAGGCGGGCGTGATAACCGCTGATCGTGCCGCTTTTCTCAAGGATGTCGAGCCGCCGCGAACAGGCGGACGGGGACAGCCCGACCCGCTCGGCAAGCTCGGCATTGGAGATGCGGCCGTCCTGCTGCAGGGTTCGCATGATCGCAAGATCAATGGCATCCATGGCGCTCATTGGTGGATCCTTCGAAATAATCACGTTCAACGCAATTATCTGCGAAAATACGAGCTTTCGCAATTTGTCTTCGCAAGGACATTCGCACGATTCTCTGGTTAGCTCCCCAGCGGGAACATCAATCGGCGAAAGCCACAACCTGAGAGGAACGCTGCATGCGTGTCGGATGCCCGAAGGAAATCAAAAACCATGAATACCGCGTGGGGCTGACGCCCGGCGCGGTACGTGAATATGTGGCCCACGGCCACGAGGTCCTGATCGAAACCAAGGCCGGCGCAGGCATCGGCGCGGATGACGGCGCCTATGTGGCAGCCGGGGCCAGGATCGTCGGTTCGGCAAAGGAAATCTTCGAAAAGTCCGACATGGTCGTCAAGGTCAAGGAACCGCAGCCCTCCGAATGGGCGCAGCTCCGCGACGGCCAGCTTCTTTATACCTACCTTCATCTCGCGCCCGATCCGGAACAGACCAAGGGTCTGCTCGCCTCCGGCGTCACCGCCATCGCCTATGAGACCGTTACCGACGACCGCGGCGGGCTGCCGCTCTTGGCCCCGATGTCGGAAGTCGCCGGACGTCTGGCAATCCAGGCCGGCGCCACCGCACTGCAGAAGGCCCATGGCGGCCGTGGCATCCTGCTCG
>NZ_JALBGW010000021.1:0-56719 GCF_023006485.1 Neorhizobium sp. BETTINA12A | reverse complement strand
GGACGCGGCGGCGCAAAAAGCCGGGTGAGGAAATTGCCGCGGCTGCGCGCCGTCGTCGGCGGCGAGTAGCGCAGCGCCGCATTCGGCACGAGGAGCGCGTCGGTGACCGATTGCACGGTAATATCGGCCGTTGCCGTCATGCCGGGACGCAGCAGCAGATCGGCGTTGTCGACCGTCAGGATCGCCTTGTAGGTGACGACGTTGGAGACGGTTTCGGAGGCGAAGCGCACGGTCTGGATGGTGGCGGGAAAGTTGCGATCGGGATAGGCGTCGACAGAGAATTTTGCCGCCTGACCCTCCTGCACATGGCCGACATCCGCCTCGTCGACGGCGACCTGCAACTCCATGCGCTTCAAATCTCCGGCAATGGTGAAAAGCACCGGCGCATTGAGCGAAGACGCGACGGTCGCCCCCGGATCCACGGCGCGGGTCAGCACGATGCCGTCGATCGGCGAGACGATCTTGAGCTTCACGAGATTGAGTTCCGACAGCCGCAGATTGGCTTCGGCGGAAAGAACAGACGCCTCGTTGACGGCCTTGGTGGCGAGCGCCGAATCATAGGTGAATTTCGCCGCGTCCAGTTCCTGCTGGGTGGAAATGCGGTTGCTGACGAGGCCGGTCAGGCGGTCGAACGAATTTTTGGCCGAGGCCGCCTCCGCTTCGGCCTTCAGCACGTTGGCCTTTGCCGAGGCGAGCTGGGCGCGGGCGCTCTGGACATCCGCTTCCTGCTTGTTGGTGTCGAGTTCGGCGAGCACATCACCCTGTTTGACAGCACTGTTATAGCTGACATTGACCTTGCGGACGGTGCCGGACAGCTCGCTCGATATGTCCACTTGATCGGTCGGCTGGACCGAGCCTGTCGCCGTGACGATGACCGAGAGGCCGCCGCGCTTGGCCGGCTGGGTCGTGTAATCGTAGCGCGGGCCGCCACTGCCCGAATAGCCATAGGCGCCCGCCGCCACCGCAATGAGAACGACAAAGACCGTCGGCCAGATCCAGCGACGCTTTTTGCGTTGGCTTCCCGAGGTGGCCAGGATCGCGGCGAGATCGGGCGTGCCGCTGGTCGTTGCTGCCGGGTCGGGTGTGTTCTGCACGTTCAACGGCCTGTCCTTTGCTGGGTAGCGATACAACCGGAGCTAAATCGTCCGCTGCGCCGTCATGGGGCGCGAATCCGCCGGAAGCATGGTCGCCGGGCGAAATTCTTATGCTCTCTCAATGACATAAAACGGGAAGTGATAAAACTTAAATATCGGTAATACGCGTGTATCGAAGAATATTAGCCATTTCATCAGGCTTTAACGGTGCCATGATAGTAATAATCGACCCGATTAACGGGTAGAGGGGTAGTATTGTGGTTAAAAAATTCTCAATGTTAGTCGGAGCTTTCGCGGCTATTCTGATGTCGGCCAGCGCTTCGCATGCTGCAGACGACCTTGTGTTTACCCTGATCAACAAGACAAAAGGGACACTTGAACGCTTTTATACCTCACCGGAGGGTGTGGACAACTGGGAAGAAGACGTTTTCGGCAACGACGTGCTGGAGCCCGGCCAGAGCATCAAGATCACCATCCGCGATGGCCGCCGTACCTGCAAATACGACATGCGCTTCGAATTCTCGGAGGATTCCAAGCTCGAAGACATGGAAGACACGCAGGACTTCTGCAAAATGGGTACTTACACCCTGCACCAATAACCTTTGCCAGCGGCGTGTTTTCGAAAGGTCATGCCTTTTTGAAGAGGCATGCATCGATATCTTCATTCACGCGTTGTCGGAGCGCTGAAAAGGAGATTTCCCATGATCGATGCTGCAAGAATCAAGGAACACGCCGAAGTCATCGGCGCGGATGGCGTCCATGTTGGAACGGTCGACCGCGTCGAAGGCAGCCGTATCAAGCTGACCAGGAAGGACAGCGGTGAGGGCGGCCATAAAGGCCACCATCACTTCATTCCGCTTGAACTCGTTGCCGATATCGAAGGCAACAGGGTTCGCCTCTCGGCCGATGGCGATGTCGCAGTGACATTCGAAGAGGAAGAGAGCGGCAAGGGTGTTCATTGATTGGTAGCCATGAAAAAGCCGGCGCCTCGAAAGAGACGCCGGCTTTTTCGCATGTCAGATCCCAACTTCAGGCGTCTACGTCATTGTGTCGAACCGGGGACGCCGAAGCGTTCGGGCATGAAGGCGGTCTCTGCCGGTGGGCCGCTAAGGCGGTCCGACTTCGCGGTCACGGTCGGTCCGGCAGGATGCATCAGAAGGGCGACGACAAGGCCACCCGCAATCGCAGATCCCAAGGCAATCAGGACATTCTGGGCGCTCATGGCAACGACTCCTCTATTGCCTGACAACACCCTGAAAACGGGAAGGTTCCGGGCAAAACCGGAACCTTCGGATCAATGTCGCGTGACAGGCAATCAAGCTTTCTCGCGGGCTCGTCTTGAGCGCCGTTGCCCACCAGGAAAGATCGTCCAGCATGGTCTTTACGCCGTTTGACGCGATTCGGATCAGTTCTGAGCCGAGAGTTCCGCGGGAGTGGCAAGAATATCGCCGCCACCCAGCGATTGATCCGCATATTTGAACGCTAGGATGCTGAGCACCGAAACGATCATGACGATGAATATGATGCGCATAAAGACGCTCCTTCGTCCGGGCAAACGTCTTCTGCTCGTCAAGGTTCCGGTGGAGAGGATATGGGGCGGGGCCAAACGACCGCCGCCCGGTCGCGACAACCGGGCGGCGCCGAGAAGATAAGGCGGGTTCGATGTTCAGCCGATCGAGAAGGGAACCGCGACGAAGGTCTGGTTTTCGCCACGCTGGATGAGAAGCAGAACTGACTTGCGCCCGGACTTGCCGGCTTCGGCAACCGCCGTCTTGGCATCCTTGGCCGACTTCAACGGCTGCTGATTGATCGAGATGATGACGTCGCCCGGCTGCAGGCCGGCATCGGCAGCCGGTTTGTCGGGGGCGACGCTTTCAATCACTGCGCCGTTTTCCCGACGGGGCAGGTTGAGGGCCTGGCGGATGTCCGGCGTGATGTCGGCAAGACCGATGCCGATGGTCGGAACGCGCTGGGCACCCTGCATGGACTTGTCGCCGTTGTCAGCGGAAGCCTGCTGCTGGTCTGGCTCGTTGCCGCCGACCGTGATGCTGAGGTTGCGGTTTTGACCCTGACGCCAAACGGTCAGGCCTTCCTTGGCACCGGGCGTCAGGTCGGCCACCATGCGCGACAGGTCCCGCGGAGATTTGACCGCCTGGCCGCCGAGCGCGGTGATGACGTCGCCGGTCTGGATACCGGCCTTGGCAGCCGGCGTGCCGTCGTTGACATTGGCAACCAACGCGCCTTCCGGCTTGTCGAGGCCGATGGCGCTCGCCACATCCGCCGTCACCGGCTGAATCTGTACGCCGATGAAGCCATGCTCGATGGAGCCGTCCTTCATTAGCTTGGCGACGACCTTCTGGGCCTGGTCGGACGGGATGGCAAAGCCGACACCGACGCTGCCGCCGTTCGGCGAATAGATCGCCGTGTTGATACCGACGACCTTGCCTTCGAGATCGACCAGCGGACCGCCGGAATTGCCATGGTTGATCGGCGCGTCGATCTGGATGAAGTCATCATAGGGTCCGCTGTGCAGATCGCGGCCGCGCGCCGAAACGATACCGGCCGTCACCGTCGTGCCGATGCCGAACGGATTACCGATCGCCAGGATCTGGTCGCCGGCATTGAGCTTGTCCGAATCGCCCCAGGCGATGGTGGCCAAGGGCTTCGGCGCGTTGATCTTGATGACCGCGAGGTCGGATTTCGGATCGGTGCCGATCAGCTTGGCAGGCACTTCCGTGCCGTCGTCAAGCGTCACCTTGATGTCGATCGCATTGTCGATCACGTGGTTGTTGGTGACGATGTAGCCGTCCGCCGTAACAACGAAACCGGAGCCGAGAGCCTCCGCCCGCGGAGCCTGGCGCTGCTGCGGCATCTGGCGCGGCACGGGAATGCCCTGCTGGCCGAAGAACTGTCGGAACTGCTCGTCAAACGGGGAATTGTCGCCGAAGGGCGAGCTGTCGTCCGAAGCGACGTTCTGGGCCTTCATCGTGGTGATGATGGTGACGACCGCCGGCTTGTCGGCCGAAACGATCGGGGCGAACGAGCCGCCCGGAGCGACGATGCCGGAAACGGAGCCGGTGACGGAGGTTGCCATGGTTGCCGCATGGGCCGCGTTGGTGCCGAGAATGACCGGCACGGAGAGCGGCACCGCAACGATGGCGGCGCCGAGAAGGGCAACGATTCGGTGTTTGCGAAGGATATTGGACATGGAGGTCTTCCTTTCAATCTGCAGCCTTGGCGCCGGGAGGCGGGCGCATCAGGGCAAAGAAGATCGAAGCCGCGTGATGGAGCGCGCACGGCCGATCGGTTGGTTTCGAAGATTCACGATGCTGAAGAGTCGGCGAGGAAAGCCGCTACTTCAGAAAGCCTGATCACCGGGACATAGGTGAAGCGGAGTGAACGCCGGGCGATCGAAGTCGATCCTCGGGCGGGCCGGTGAGGTGCATCACCGGGCAGGGCGCCGGTGGTGCCGGGGAATGCTGGTTTATCGGGACAAGCGAGCGCATATGGGCACCACCTTCAGCAAACGATCTGAAACTGGCTCTGCCGTCACGGCATTTCCGGCCGTCGGCATCACTCAGTCCTGAAGATGAAAATACGCCCGGAGGCGTCGAAGGTCAGCTTAACAATAAATAAGGTTCGGAACGCCTCATCCGCCGAATTTCGGGCCCAATCTTAGGCTCCGGAGATTTCCCCCATCCAGCGCGTGTAGTGATTTCAAGCGCTTGGCGCGCTGACCCGGGTTTTTACCCGTCCGCCGGTTATCGCCGCAAAGGTGAATAGGTTGTAATGAACGGCGTTCGCTCTCAACATGAGCAAATTGTAATCGATAAACAGTGGCTTTTCACCCTGCAATCCGCGTGTCGGATCTGAGAATGGACGGCCGACGTGATCTCGTGGCAGCGACGTGACGTCAATCGGTCGCCCGACCCCGTTCTAAAACTAACGGCAGTCGCGTCCTGATCGGCTTGTGACAGACCGGCTGGATTTCGTCCACCCACATTTTGACAGCCCGACTGCGCCGATTCTATCCGCCAAGGCGGAACAGGCGGCCCCCAGCCTCACCCACGCATCAGGCGACCGCGATCACATCGGCTATTTGAGGGCGTCGGCTAATTGGGGCTGCTTTGATCTAAATGGTGAGAGCGTCGGGGTTCGAACCCGAGACCTACTGATTAAAAGTCAGTTGCTCTACCGGCTGAGCTACGCTCTCCCGCGGCCGCGGATGAGCGCGTCCTTGAAAGTGCGCGGAACATAGGCAGGTGACCTCTTGCGGTCAACCCGCAAAAACAGCAAAAATGCGGCTATCTGCCGCTTTTTCACGGCGATGCGAAAAGGTGATTGGCATTCGCCGCGTCGGGCCATTACCTCAAGCGCAAGACGCGGGCTCGCAAAAGGCCCGCCAGCCGGAGCCACACGTGTCGATTGCCGAAATATCCCTGTTGAGCGCGCTTCTTGCCGGCGCCCTATCGTTTCTGTCTCCCTGCGTGCTGCCCCTCGTGCCGCCTTATCTCTGTTACATGGCGGGCATTTCGGTCGAGCAGTTCCGCGGCGGCGGTGGTGCGGCGGTCATCGAATCGCGGAGCGGCACGCGTCGCGCGGTGCTGAAGTCGGCGCTGTTTTTCACCCTCGGGTTTGCGACTGTGTTCGTGGCGCTCGGAGCCGGCGCCTCGACGATCGGCGTGCTCCTGCGCCAGCATCTCGATCTCCTGTCCAAACTCGGTGGCCTGATCATCATCGTCATGGGCCTGAATTTTCTCGGCGTCTTCCGGATTGGTATTCTCGCCCGCGAGGCGCGTTTCCAGGGCGGCGGGCAGCCGGCGACGCTCTCGGGCGCCTATGTCATGGGGCTTGCCTTCGCGTTCGGCTGGACGCCCTGCATCGGTCCGGTGCTCGGCGCCATCCTCGGGGTCGCCGCATCGCGCGATACGGTCGGCGAGGGGGCGGCGCTGCTCGCCATCTATTCGCTCGGCCTTGCCGTACCGTTCTGGATCGCCGCCGGTTTCTCCGGTGCCTTCATGCGGTTCCTGACCCGCTTCCGCCGCCATCTCGGCATGGTCGAGAAGGTCATGGGAGTCTTCCTGATCCTCACCGGGCTTGCCTTCATCTTCGGTTTCGTCACGTCCGCCGCAATCTGGTTCCAGCAGACCTTTCCAATCCTGACGCAAATCGGCTAACGGAAAACCGTCTTCCAATACGGCCCGGTCAGCGGGCAGGGTACCGATGACCGATATCATTGCATTGCTGTTGCCCTTCTTCGGGCTGATCTTCATCGGTTATCTTGCCGCAAGGGTGACGAAACAGCCGGCTGAAGCGCTCGGCTGGATGAATACGTTCATCATCTACGCGGCTCTGCCGGCGCTGTTCTTCAAGCTCGTGTCCCGCACGCCGGTGGAGCAGCTGACCCGGGCCGACTTCATTTTCGGCGAGATCGGCGCGACCTACCTGGTCTTCCTGGTTCTCTTTCTGATCGGCTTCTTCATCCGCCGCAATTCCTTTGCCGATTGCACCATCCAGTCGTTTGCCGGCGCCTACGGCAATATCGGTTATATGGGGCCTGGCCTGGCGCTACTTGCTTTCGGCGAGGCGGCGGCGGTGCCGGTGGCGCTGATCGTCTGTTTCGAGAACGCCGCGCATTTCATCGTCGCACCGGCGATGATGGCAATGGCCGGCGGCGACAAACGCCCAGCCGCCCATGTGGTTGCCGATATTGTCCGGAAAGTGGTGATGCATCCGTTCATCATCTCAACGGCGCTGGGCTTCTGCTTCGCGGCATTTACGGTGCAGCCGCCGGCAGCCTTCCAGCGGCTCGTCGATTATCTCGCGCAGGCTGCAGCACCGTGCGCGCTATTTGCCATGGGAGTGACGCTGGCGCTGAGGCCGATCAAACGTGTGCCGGTGGAGATCGGTTATATCGCGGTCTTCAAGCTGATCCTGCTGCCGATGACGACCTATATGGTCCTGTCACTGATCGGCAATTTCCATCCGGTCTGGATCTATTCCGCGACGCTGCTTTCGGCACTGCCGACGGCGACCAATGTCTTCGTCATCAGCCAGCAATACGGCGTCTGGCAAGAGAGGGCGTCGGCTAGCATCCTGATCATCACCGTTGCGTCAGTGGCGACTCTCCCGGCGCTGCTCTACCTCATCAATTCCGGAACGTTACCGCCGGATCTCTTTCCGTAAGGCATCGACGACAGCGCGCAGGCCCCGACCGGGCTCGATCCCCTCGCGCATCAAAAGGTTTCGGAGCGGCGGCGCATTGGTGAGGATGTGCAGGCCGGCGGCCCGCAGCATCTGCACCGGCAGGAAATCCGACAGCAGCGAACGGTTGAGAAGATCGACGCCGACGGTGCGGCTGACGATGTCCGGCCCGCGGCGCCGGTTGAAGCGATCGCCGGCATCGGCTGCGATCGGGCGATCGCTGGTTGCGACGAGCAGTTCCGAAAGTGCGATGATATCGCGCAGCGACAGGTTGAGGCCCTGCGCGCCGATCGGCGGAAAGGCATGTGCGGCCTCGCCGATTAGGGCCAGCCGACCCTTGCCGAACCGCTCCGCCATCAGGCTGGAGAGCGGCCAGGTCTGCGCCGTGCCTTCGACAGTCACCTTGCCGAGCATCGATTGCATGCGGTTTTCGACCAGCCGCGACAGTTCCCCGGTCGGAAGCTCGACGAGACGGCGAGCTTCATCCGGCTTCACCACCCAAACGAGGCTGGAACGCAGGCCCGGCAGGGGAACCTGCGTGAACGGCCCGCTTTCGGTATGGAATTCGGTCGAGATATTGCCGTGTGGCACGCTGTGGGCGAAATTCAACACCATCGCCGATTGTGGATAGGACCAGCGTCGCACGCCGATGCCGGCGGTCTCGCGGGCCTTTGAATTGCGTCCATCCGCGGCAGCCACGAAGTCGGCACTGATCGAGGCGCCGTCCGACAGCGTCAGCATGGCTCGTTCCGCCGAAAAGTCGAAGGTCTCGACGCTTTGCGCGATCTTGCTGATATTGGGTTCGGCGGCAACGGCGGCATCCAGCGTTTCCGACAGCGCGCGGTTGGGAATGTTGTAGCCGAAGGCGTAGAGTCCGACGTCCTGCGCCCGGAACTGCGCCGTCGGTGCGCGCAGCAGCCGTTTGGTGCCGTCGATGATCTGCATCACCGAAAGCGGGGCGGCGGAAGCCGCAATGTCTTCCCAGACGCCAAGCCGTTCGAGAAAACGGATGGACTGGTCCATCAGCGCGGTCGTGCGTTCATCGGTCTTTTCGGATGGCGGTGCGATCAGCGCCACCTTGCGGCCGGCCCGCGCGAGCGCCAGGGCCGCAACCGATCCGGAAAGTCCCCCTCCCACCACCGCAATCTCGAAATGCTGCATGTCCGTCGTCCTGCGCTGCAAATGTACGATGAGTTATCTAGAGCTTCGGGGCGAGCATATCCATGGGGGACGGCAGCGCAGCATAGAAAAAGCAATGCTTTATGCCGGGCGGTGGTCCCAAGCTGGTTGCAATGCGCGGTGATTGGCCGCATATCTCGCCGGACGAGGGAAAGGCGGGACTGACGCGTGATCAGACGAATCTTCAATTACAAAAAAGTTCCGTATGCTGAAATCCGCGCCTTCTCGGTTCATCTGCTGACGGCGTCCGGCTCGTTCCTTGCTTTCCTCGGCGTCGTCGCTGCAGCCGAGCATCGTTTCGTCGACATGTTCTGGTGGCTCGGCCTTGCGCTTCTCGTCGATGGCATCGACGGGCCGATCGCCCGCAAGGTTCGGGTCAAGGAAGTCCTGCCCAACTGGTCGGGCGATACGCTCGACAACATCATCGACTACGTGACCTACGTGCTGCTTCCGGCGTTTGCACTTTATCAGAGCGGCATGATCGGCGAACCTTGGTCCTTCGTTGCCGCAGGCGCGATCGTCGTCTCGAGCGCGGTTTATTATGCCGATATGGGCATGAAGACGGACGAGTACTTTTTCTCCGGTTTTCCGGTCGTCTGGAACATGGTGGTCTTCACACTGTTCGTCGTCGACGCGAGCGCAACGGCGGCTCTGGTCCTCGTCTCGGTCTCTGTCATTCTCACCTTCCTGCCGATCAACTTCCTGCACCCCGTGCGCGTCAAACGGCTCCGTCCGCTCAATCTGGCTGTCTGCCTCATCTGGTGCGCCCTCGGCGGCTATTCGCTGCTCCTGCATTTCGAGACGCCCGCCTGGGTCGTTTACGGCGTCGTCCTGAGCGGTATCTATCTCTATTGCATCGGCGGCGTGCTGCAGCTTTTCCCCAGTCTCGGAAAATAGCTGGACCTTCCTGCAACCCCCTTTCTTTAGTGTTGTGCGAAGCAACAAATACGGTATCAATATCAGTCGAATGTCCGGAGTGATCGCCGGATGTCGGGAAAATCAATACGCCGCGTCGCCCTGAAAAACCTCGAAGAAGGTAGGCCCGCGGTGAACGAGGGGGTTCAGTGACGTTATCCGAGGGTCCGACGACCGGTCCGCTTCTGTCGGTTCGAGGTTTGACCAAGCTTTTCGGCAGCTTCGCGGCCTGCAACGCGATCGATCTGGATGTCGCGCCCGGCGAAATCCACGCATTGCTCGGCGAAAACGGCGCCGGCAAATCGACGCTGGTAAAAATGCTGTTTGGCGTGCTGCAGCCGAGCGCCGGCCAGATCCTCTGGCAGGGCACGCCGGTGACGATCGCTTCGCCGGGCGAGGCCCGTCAGCTCGGCATCGGCATGGTCTTTCAGCATTTCTCGCTGTTCGAGGCGCTGACGGTGGCGGAAAACATCGCGCTGTCGCTTGACCCGAAGATTTCGCTCGCCAGGATCTCGGACGAGGCGGCATCGCTTTCCAAGGCATACGGCCTGCCGCTCGATCCCAAGGCGCATGTGGCGGACCTTTCCGTCGGCGAGCGCCAGCGCATCGAGATCGTCCGGGCTCTGCTTCAAAACCCCAAGCTGATCATCCTCGACGAGCCCACATCGGTCTTGACGCCGCAGGAAGCGGACCGGCTGTTCGAGACCCTGTTCAAGCTGAAGGCCGAGGGTCGGTCGGTGCTCTATATCAGCCACAGGCTGGAGGAAGTGCGCCGCATCTGCGACCGCGCCACGGTTCTGCGCCACGGCAACGTCACCGGCGCCTGCGATCCGAAAAAGGAGACGCCGGCCTCGCTCGCCCGCATGATGGTCGGCTCCGACGTTGCCGAAGTCCATCGCGACAGCGCAGCAGCACTCGGCGATATCCGCATCGAGGTCAGCAATCTGTCGGTGCCGGCGCGCACGCCTTTTGCGGTCTCGCTGAAGAACGTCGCCATGAAGGTCCGAGCCGGCGAAGTGCTGGCGATCGCCGGTGTTGCGGGCAACGGACAGGGCGAACTCTTCGATGCGCTCTCGGGCGAATATCCGGTCGCCGAAGACGAGGCGATCCGCATCCGGGGCAAGGCGATTGGCCGCACCGGCATCAACGGCCGCCGCCTGCTTGGCGCCGGCTTCGTGCCGGAAGAACGCCATGGCCACGCCGCCGTCTCCGCTATGGTGCTTTCGGACAATCTCCTGCTTGCCCGCAGCCAGTCGGACAAAAAGGCCTTTCTGTCCGGCGGTGCCTTTTCCGTCATCCGCTTCGATGCGATCCGCTCTGCCACCCGCCGCATCTGCGAGGCGATGGATGTCCGCAAGAGCGGCGAAGATCCGCAGGCGGGCTCGCTCTCCGGCGGCAATCTTCAGAAATTCATCGTCGGGCGCGAGCTTGACCGCCAGCCATCGGTGCTCGTCGTCAACCAGCCGACCTGGGGTGTCGATGCCGGTGCGGCAAGCCGCATCCGCCAGGCGCTGATCGATCTCGCCAAGTCGGGCTCGGCGGTGGTGGTGATCAGCCAGGATCTCGATGAGATCTTTGAGGTGGCGACGAATATCGCGGTGATCTCGGAAGGTCGTCTTTCCGAGCCCCATCCGGCCGGCACGCTGACGTTGGAACGTATCGGTCTGCTGATGGGCGGTATCCACGAAAGCCACTCCAATCCGGAGGCGGCGCATGCGCATTGAGCTCCAGAAGCGCGCCCGCGTCTCGACGCTGTTCTCGATCCTCTCGCCGCTGCTCGCCTTGGTGCTGACGCTGCTTTTCGGCGCGATCATGTTCTGGCTGCTCGGCAAGAACCCGCTGAGCGCGCTCTACATATATTTCGTCGAGCCGTTGCTGGAGGTGTGGTCGCTGCACGAACTGGCTGTGAAAGCAGCCCCGCTGATCCTCATCGCTGTCGGGCTTGCTGTCTGTTACCGGTCCAACAATTGGAATATCGGCGCCGAAGGCCAGTTCACAATAGGCGCGATTACCGGATCGATCCTGCCGGTCATGTATCCGGCCTGGCACTCGCCGATGATCCTGCCGCTGATGCTGATCCTCGGCATGGTCGGTGGGGCGCTTTATGCAGGCATCCCGGCACTTTTGAAGACGAGGTTCAACACCAACGAAATCCTGACCAGCCTGATGCTGGTCTATATCGCCCAGCTTTATCTCGATTGGCTGGTACGCGGACCATGGCGTGATCCGCAGGGCAACAATTTCCCGATCACGAAGACGTTCCAGATCGAGGCCGTCGTGCCGGAAATTCTGTCGTCGTCCGGCCGCGCCCACTGGGCCTTCGTCTTCGCCATCGTCGCCGCCGTGGCGTTATGGTTCATGATGCGCTTCATGCTGAAGGGCTTCGAGGTCTCGGTGCTCGGCCAGTCGGAGCGGGCAGGGCGGTTCGCAGGCTTCTCCGCCCGCCGGATGGTGTGGTTCTCGATGCTGCTGTCGGGCGCGCTCGCGGGCCTTGCCGGCATTTCGGAGGTCTCCGGCTCGATCGGCCACCTGCAGCCGGTTATCTCGCCGGGCTACGGCTTCACGGCGATCATCGTCGCCTTCCTGGGACGGCTCAACCCTCTGGGAATCATCGCTTCCGGGCTCGTGCTGGCGCTCACCTATCTCGGTGGCGAAGCGGCGCAGCTGTCGATCGGCATTTCGGACAAGGTCAGCCGCGTCTTTCAAGGGTTGCTGCTCTTCTTCGTGCTCTCCTGCGACACGCTGATCCACTACAGGATCCGGCTGATCTTTGCCGGTGCGAAAACGGCGGAGGTGAAGGGCTGATGTTCGAGGCGATCCTTCTCACCGTCATCACCGCATCGACCCCGTTGGTTCTGGGAGCTCTCGGCGAACTGGTGACCGAGCGCTCCGGCGTGCTGAACCTCGGCGTCGAGGGCATGATGATCATGGGCGCCGCCTGCGCCTTCGTTGCCGCGCAACTGACCGGTTCCCCCTATGTCGGCCTCCTCGCCGGCATTTTGGGCGGTGGGATATTCTCGCTGCTCTTCGGGTTCCTGACGCTGACGCTGGTGGCCAACCAGGTTGCGACCGGGCTTGCGCTCACCATCCTGGGGCTCGGGCTTTCCGGCCAGATTGGCGAGGCTTTCGTCGGCCAGCCCGGCATCAAGCTGCAGCCGATCGTCTTCCCGCTTCTCTCCGACATCCCGTTCTTCGGCCGCGTCCTGTTCGCGCAGGACCTCACCTTCTATCTCTCGGTCGTGCTCGTGATCGGCATCAACTGGTTCCTGTTCAGGAGCCGGACCGGTCTCAAGCTGCGGGCGATCGGCGACAGCCACGCCTCCGCCCATGCGCTCGGCATCAACGTTATCCGCACCCGTTATCTGGCGGTCATGTTCGGCGGTGCCTGCGCAGGCCTTGCAGGCGCGCAGCTTTCGCTCGTCTACACGCCGCAATGGGTGGAGAACATGTCGGCCGGCCGCGGCTGGATCGCGCTCGCGCTCGTCGTCTTCGCCTCCTGGCGGCCGTGGCGGGTTCTGGCCGGCGGTTACCTGTTCGGCGCAGTCGGCATCGGCCAGTTGCATGCCCAGATCCTGGCGCAGAACCTCGGCATCGTCATCCCGTCTCAGTTCCTGTCCGCACTTCCTTATGCGGCGACTATTGTCGTGCTGATCATCATTTCGCATAATCGTCGCACGACGCTCATCAATACGCCGGCTTCGCTCGGGAAACCCTTTGTCCCCGACCGGTGACCGCGGAACCAAAAACAAAACGTCTTCAAGCCAATAGAGGTCAGGAAATGAAGAAACTGATTATCGCCCTTGCCGCATCGGCCGCCCTGATGGGCGGTTTTTCGACAGGCGCCCAAGCCCAGGAGAAGAAGAAGGTCTGTTTCATCTACGTCGGTTCGAAGACGGATGGGGGCTGGACCCAGGCGCATGAACTTGGCCGCCAGCAGCTCGACAAGGCACTCGGCGCCAAGGTTGAAACGCCGTTCCTCGAAAACGTTCCGGAAGGCCCGGATGCAGAACGTGCCATCGAGCGCATGGCTCGCTCGGGCTGCTCGCTGGTCTTCACCACATCCTTCGGTTTCATGGACGCCACCGTCAAGGTCGCCGCGAAATTCCCGGATGTGAAGTTCGAGCATGCGACCGGCTTCAAGGCCGCTCCGAACCTCGCCACCTACAATTCGCGCTTCTATGAAGGCCGATACATCCAGGGCCAGATCGCCGCGAAGATGTCGAAGAAGGGCGTTGCCGGTTACATCGCCTCCTTCCCGATCCCGGAAGTGGTGATGGGCATCAACGCCTTCGAACTCGGCGCGAAGTCGATCAATCCGAACTTCAAGCTGAAGGTCGTCTGGGCCAATACCTGGTTCGACCCGGGCAAGGAAGCCGATGCCGCCAAGGCGCTGATCGACCAGGGCGTTGATATCCTGACCCAGCACACCGACACGACCGCTCCGATGCAGGTCGCCTCCGAGCGCGGCATCCTCGCCTTCGGCCAGGCTTCCGACATGATCGCCGCCGGCCCGAAGACGCAGCTGACCGCCATCGTCGACACCTGGGGTGCGTATTACATCAAGCGCACCAAGGCGCTGCTCGACGGCACCTGGAAGTCCGAGCAGATCTGGGACGGCCTGAAGGACGGCATCCTGACCATGGCGCCGTATACCAATATGCCGGACGACGTGAAGGCGATGGCCGAGGAAACAGAAGCCAAGATCAAGTCGGGCGAACTGCATCCGTTCACCGGCCCGATCAACAAGCAGGACGGCAGCGCATGGCTGAAGGCCGGCGAAAAGTCGGATGACGGCACCCTGCTCGGCATGAACTTCTACGTCGAAGGCGTGGACGACAAACTGCCGAAGTAACGAGGATTGGTCGGCCCGGCCGACGAAACGATCGGCGGATCGTTTCGAGCGACGAACGTCCGGAGCTAAGCGACGGGCAGTGATCGAGTTCACAGAATGAAGGGCGCTTTTCGGGGCGCCCTTTTTGTTTCCGGCGCACATAAGGCTTTTATCGCACGTCAATCATCTTGCTGGTATGAAGCGGCAAATCGCCTGTGAAGGAGAATCCCCATGAGCCGTTCCTGCCTTGCCGTCATCCTCGCCGCCGGCGACAGCACACGCATGAAATCGTCGATGTCGAAGGTGCTGCATCCGATTGCCGGGCGTCCGATGATCGCGCATGTGATGGCGGCGGTGGCATCGACCGGCGTGACCGAGGCGGCTCTGGTCGTCGGCCGCGACGCAGACGGAGTGGCCAGGGCCGGCGCGGTCGATGGTGTTTCCGTCGAGGCTTTTCTGCAGGCGGAGCGCCGCGGCACCGGCCATGCGGTCCTGACGGCGAAGCAAGCGATTGTCCGCGGTTACGACGACATCCTGGTCGCCTATGGCGACGTGCCGCTGATCACTTCCGCGCCGTTCGCGGAGGCGCGGGAAAAGCTTGCCGCCGGCGCGGATGTCGTGGTGATCGGTTTTCATACGGACAAGCCGACCGGTTACGGCCGCCTGCTGGTTGAAAACGGCGAGCTGATCGCGATCCGCGAAGAGAAGGATGCGACTGACGAAGAGCGCAAGGTCACCTGGTGCAATAGCGGCCTGATGGCGATCAACGGGCGCAAGGCGCTTGCGCTGCTCGAGAGCATCACCAATCAGAACGTCAAGGGCGAATATTATCTGACGGATATCGTCGAGATCGCCCGTGCCGCCAGCGGCAAGGTGGTGGCTGTCGACGCGCCGGAAACGGAAGTCGCCGGCTGCAACAACCGCGCCGAACTGGCCATGCTCGAAAGGCTCTGGCAGGAACGCCGCCGCCACGAATTGATGATCTCGGGCGTCAGCATGATCGCCCCGGAAACCGTGTTCCTTTCATATGATACGCAGATCGGTCAGGACGTGTTGATCGAGCCCAACGTCGTGTTTGGTCCGGGCGTTCGGATCGACGGCGGGGCCGTGATCCACGCCTTTTCGCATATCGAAGGCGCCCATGTGGCAGGCGGCGCGACCGTCGGACCTTTCGCGCGGCTTCGCCCCGGTGCCGATCTTGCCGCCGGCTCCAAGGTCGGGAATTTCTGCGAGGTCAAGAATGCCAGGATCGACGAAGGCGCCAAGGTCAACCACCTGACCTATATCGGCGATGCCTTTGTCGGCGCCCATGCCAATATCGGCGCCGGCACGATCACCTGCAACTACGACGGCGTCAACAAGCACGAGACCCGCATCGGCGCCAACGCCTTTATCGGTTCGAACTCGTCGCTCGTCGCACCCGTCTCGATCGGCGACGGCGCCTATGTGGCCTCGGGAAGCGTCATCACCGAAAATGTCCCGGCCGATGCGCTCGCCCTCGGCCGTGCCCGCCAGGAGATGAAGCCGGACCGCGCAAAAATCCTCCGCGAGCGGGCACTCGCCCTCAAGGCCGCCAGAAAGGCGCAGAAGTAGCCCCGCCATTAACATTTGCGCGTTACTTTCCGACATCGAAAGTGACCGGCGGGCCGATTGCGCAAAACCTGCAATCGGCTAGGAGTTCGCCTGGGTTTGACGAAGCGTTCCACGAAGCGAAGAGGGTCGTTCATGTGCGGAATTGTCGGGATCGTCGGAAATTCGCCGGTGGCGGCGCGTCTCGTCGATGCGTTGCGAAGGCTCGAATACCGCGGTTATGATTCCGCAGGCGTGGCGACCGTCCACGAGGGCCGGATGGATCGCCGCCGCGCCGAGGGAAAACTCTTCAATCTCGAAAAGAAGCTCGACGCCGAGCCGCTGCCCGGGACGATCGGCATCGCCCATACCCGCTGGGCGACCCACGGCGTTCCGAACGAAACCAACGCCCATCCGCATTTCGTCGATGGCGTCGCCGTTGTCCATAACGGCATCATCGAGAACTTTTCCGAGCTGAAGGACGAACTGCTGGCCGAAGGCGCCGTCTTCGAAAGCCAGACCGATACGGAAGTCGTCGCGCATCTGCTCGCAAAATACACCCGCCAGGGCCTCGACCACCGTGCCGCCATGCTGGCGACGCTGAACCGGGTTTCCGGCGCCTATGCGCTGGTGGTGATGTTCGAGGACGACCCGGGCACGATCATGGCCGCCCGTTTCGGACCGCCTCTCGCGATCGGCCACGGCCGCGGCGAGATGTTTTTGGGCTCCGATGCCATCGCGCTGTCTCCGTTTACCAACGAGATCACCTATCTGGTCGACGGCGACTGCGCCGTCATGACCCATAAGGGCGCCGAGATCATCGATTACGATGGCAAGCCGGTGACCCGGCAGAGCCAGATTTCCCAGGCATCGGCCTTCATGGTCGACAAGGGCAATCACCGCCATTTCATGGAGAAGGAAATCTACGAGCAGCCGGAAATTATCTCCCATGCGCTCAGCCATTATATCGATTTCGCGACCCATACGGTGAAGGCGAACGATACGGCGATCGATTTCGGCAAGGTTTCCGGCCTGGCGATCGCCGCCTGCGGCACGGCCTATCTGTCCGGCCTGATCGGCAAATACTGGTTCGAGCGTTATGCGCGTCTGCCGGTCGAAATCGACGTCGCCTCCGAATTCCGCTACCGCGAACTGCCACTGTCGCCCTCCCAGGCGGCACTGTTCATTTCCCAATCGGGCGAAACAGCCGATACTCTGGCCTCGCTGCGTTATTGCAAGGACAACGGCCTCAAGATCGGCGCGGTCGTCAACGTCAAGGAATCGACCATCGCCCGCGAATCGGATGCGATCTTCCCGATCCTCGCCGGCCCGGAGATCGGTGTCGCCTCCACCAAGGCCTTTACCTGCCAGCTTGCGGTTCTTGCTGCGCTCGCGATCGGTGCCGGCCGCGCCCGCGGCACGGTGACGGCGGGCGATGAGAAGGCGATGGTGAAACACCTCGCCGAAATGCCGCGGATCATGAGCCGGGTACTGAACGACATCCAGCCGCAGATCGAGGCGCTGTCGCGCGAGCTGTCGCGGTTCAAGGATGTCCTTTACCTCGGCCGAGGCACCAGTTTTCCGCTTGCCATGGAAGGTGCGCTGAAGCTCAAGGAAATCTCCTATATCCACGCCGAAGGTTATGCCGCCGGCGAGCTGAAACATGGGCCGATCGCGCTGATCGACGAACATATGCCGGTAATCGTCATCGCGCCGCATGACCGTTTCTTCGAAAAGACCGTTTCCAACATGCAGGAAGTGGCGGCGCGCGGCGGCAAGATCATCTTCATCACCGACGAAAAGGGGGCGGCGGCTTCCAAGCTGCCGACCATGGCGACGATAGCATTGCCGAATGTCGACGAGATCATCGCCCCGATGATTTTCTCGCTGCCGATCCAGCTGCTTGCCTATCATACGGCTGTCTTCATGGGCACCGATGTCGACCAGCCGCGCAACCTGGCAAAATCCGTCACGGTGGAGTGATATCCACCGGCTTTTCCTTGCATCGCAACATCGCATCCGGCATTGTCGCAACAGATGATTGCGGCGATGCTCAGGGTATGCAGGAAAATCGGATGAGCGACAGTCCAGAGCGAATATCGCTGGCCGGCCGTCTCAGGAACAACTTCCTAACCGGCCTGATCATCTGCGCGCCGCTTGCCATCACCATCTGGCTCACCTTCACCTTTATCGACTGGGCCGATAGCTGGGTTACGCCCTACATTCCGCGGCGCTACGATCCGCAATATTATTTCAACATCACCATTCCTGGCACCGGTCTGCTGATCGCCGTGGTGCTCATCACCATTATCGGCTTTCTCGGCAAGAACCTGATCGGTCGCTCGATCGTCAAGTTCGGCGAATCGATCCTGCACCGGATGCCGCTGATCCGCAGCATTTATAAGAGCATCAAACAGATCTTTGAGACGGTGCTGAAGGAACAGTCGACCTCCTTCAAGAAATGCGGGCTGATCGAGTTTCCGAGCCCCGGCATGTGGGCGCTGGTGTTCATCTCCGGCGACGCGCAGGGAGAGATCGCCGCAAAGCTCAATGCGGACGGAGAGGAAATGGTCGGTGTCTTCCTGCCGCCGACCCCGGTTCCGACCGCCGGCTTCCTGATGTTCGTGCCGAAAAGCAAGATCATCATGCTCGACATGACGCCGGAAGAGGGTGCCAAGCTGCTGATATCGGGTGGCCTCATCGCGCCGGACTACAAGCCCATCCCCGGCCTGCCGACCGCCGTCCTGCCAGCGCCCTAAGCGCCCGTACGGGCGTCACGTCAGTGTCACCGCAGCCGCCTAAGAGGAAGCAGGGAGCGCGCGTCGCAACAATCATTCGACGCGTAACGGCGGGAAGCCGCTAGTCCTCCGAGGCTTGAACAAGGAACTATTCCATGGGTTATGCGCATAAGGCTGCACTGCTGGCGGCCACAATGATCGCTTCGTCTTTGATTTCGAACTCGGTCCTTCTGGCCGAGACGAGTGCTACGGGCGCCGGCATCACCATCGTCAACAAGGGCCTCGTCGCCGTCGGCCGCATTCCGGCCGGCCAGCGTGACAAGTTCGGCGAGACTTTCGGTTCCGGTTCCGGCATGGCGATCGATCCGACCGATTGGAAGAAGGACGCCGACGGTTATGCCGGTTCCCTCTGGTTGCTGCCCGATCGCGGCTACAATGTCGACGGCACGGCCGATTATAACGCGCGTATCAACAAGATAGAGATCCGGCTGGCGCCGGCCGCCGCCGGCCAGGCCCTGTCCCCGGACAAGCAGCAGGCTGGCGTTCAGGCAAAGCTCGCGGAGACCATGCTGCTGACCGACGACGCCGGCAAGAACATGACCGGTCTCGATCCGGAATCGGGCGTTCGCGCCGCTGCGGCTAAAATGCCGGCCATGCCGCAGGCCTCGACCGGCAAGGTCTCTCTCGATTCCGAGGCCGTCATCCGCCTGGCGGACGGTTCGTTTTTGATCAGCGACGAATATGGCCCTTATATCTACCACTTTTCCATTGACGGTAAGCTGATCTCCGCTACTCAGCCGCCGAAGGCCCTGCTGCCGATGCGCAAGGGCCGGCTGGATTTCTCCTCCAACAATCCCGGCCCTGGCGGCAAGGCACCGGATCCGAAGGATCCGGAAAGTGGTCGCCAGAACAACCAGGGCCTCGAAGGCATGGCGATGACCCCGGATGGCAAGTTCGTGATCGCCCTGCTGCAGTCCGCACCCATTCAGGATGGTGGCGACTCCAGCTCGACGCGCATGAATACCCGTGCCCTGGTCTATGACGCTTCCGACGTCGACAACCTCAAGCTCGTGCATGAATATCTCGTGCCGCTGCCGACCTTTGACAACAAGGGCAAGGTTGCCGTTGCCGCCGCGAGCGAAATCCTGGCGCTGTCCGACAAGGCTTTCCTGGTTCTGGCACGCGACAGCAATAGCGGCCAGGGCGTGAAGGGTGACACGTCGGTCTACCGCAAGATCAACCTTGTCGATCTCACCAGTGCTACCGATATTGCCGGCACCGATTTCGACGGTCTCAAGCCGGTCGCTCCGAAGGGCAAGCTCGACGAGACCGTAAAGCCCGCGGTCCTGACGTCGTTCATCGACATCAACGATACCCAGGAACTTGCCCGCTTCGGCCTTCATAACGGCGCGCCGAACGACAGGAACAACCTTTCGGAAAAATGGGAAGCCATGTCGATCGCAAGCGTGCTCGATGCCTCCGCTCCGGACGACTTCTTCCTGTTCGTCGCCAACGACAACGACTTCCTGACCCAGGACGGTTTCCAGGTCGGCAATGCCTATAAGGCGGCCGGCGGCGCAGATGTCGACACCATGTTCCAGGTTTTCCGCGTCACGCTTCCGGGCGTTGCCAAGAAGTAAGTCCCTAACGCAAGCCTTCTCCCCGACGGTCGGGGGGAAGGTCGAAGATCAACGTCAGATGATCTTGACCATCGTACACCCTGCCGACGGCCGCATCACCCGGCTCTCAGGAACCGGATCGCCTCGTCGCGGCGGTGCAGATAAAGCAGCACGCGCATGTTCTGGCCGCGCTCGCTGGTGAGTTCGGGATCCTGCTCCAGCAGATAGGCCGCGTCCTTGCGGGCAATTTCCAAGAGGTCCGCATGCGCCTCGAGGCTGGCGATCCGGAAACCTGGCGTGCCGGACTGGCGGGTGCCGAGCAGCTCGCCTTCACCGCGCAGTTTCAGATCTTCTTCAGCGATCAGAAAGCCGTCCTCGCTGTCGCGCAGGATCGATAGCCGCGCCCGCCCGGTTTCGCTGAGCGGTCCCTTGTAGAGCAGGATGCAGGTGGAGGCCTCGTCGCCGCGCCCGACGCGGCCGCGCAACTGGTGCAGCTGGGCAAGGCCGAACCGCTCGGCATGTTCGATGACCATGATCGTCGCGTCCGGCACGTCGACGCCCACTTCGACAACGGTGGTCGCGACCAGCAGCCGGATTTCGCCACTCTTGAAGGCGCCCATCACCGCATCCTTCTCAGGCCCACTCATCCGCCCGTGGATCAACCCGACATCGCGGCCCAATTCTCTGGCGAGAACCGCATAACGCTCCTCCGCCGACATCAGGTCGGAAGCATCCGATTCCTCGACGAGCGGGCAGATCCAATAGGCTTTTTTTCCTTCGCCGATCGCGCCCCTGAGCCGAGCGACGATGTCGCCGATCCGCTCGGTGGGAATGGTGACCGTCTGGATCGGCTTGCGGCCGGCCGGTTTTTCGGTGAGCTTCGAGACGTCCATGTCACCGAAGGCGGCGAGCACCAGTGTGCGGGGAATGGGCGTTGCGGTCATCACCAGCATATGCGGGGAAATTCCCTTGGCGGTGAGCCGAAGGCGCTGATGCACGCCGAACCGATGCTGTTCGTCCACCACGGCGAGCATCAGATTGTGATAGTTGATCGCATCCTGGAAGAGCGCGTGCGTGCCGACGATAATCTGCGCTTCGCCCGAGGCTATACGCTCGATGATCTGGTCGCGTTCGCGCCCCTTGGTGCGGCCGGTCAACACTTCGACGGTCACGCCGGCAGCACCGGCAAGCTTCGAGATCGTCGCAAAATGCTGCCGCGCGAGGATTTCTGTCGGTGCCATCAGCACCGCCTGGCCGCCGGCCTCGACAGCCGCCGCCATGGCGAGTAGCGCCACCAGCGTCTTGCCGGCGCCGACATCGCCCTGCAGCAGCCGCAGCATGCGGTCTTCGCCCGCCATGTCCTTGATGACATCGGCGACAGCCGCTTTTTGGCTGGGCGTCAGCGAGAACGGCAGGTTTGCGATGATCTTTGCGGCAAGATCGCCTTTTACCCGGATTGGCTGGCCCGGGACCTTGCGCACCCTTTGGCGCACCAGCGACAGCGACACCTGGCCGGCGAGGAACTCGTCATAGGCAAGCCGGCGGCGGGCAGGGGCCTGCGGATCGATATCCGCTGCGTCGCGCGGATCGTGCAGTCCGCGAAAGGCCTCCGCCACCGAAGGAAAACCCTGGCGCACGGCCAGCGCCGCATCCGCCCATTCCGGCAGTTCCGGCATGCGGGCGACGGCGCCGTCGATCGCCTTGCGCAGCACTTTCGGCGTCAGGCCGGCCGTCATCGGGTATACCGGTTCGACAAGCGCCAGGTTTTCAGCCTCGGAGGATTTTACGATGAAATCCGGGTGCACCATCGACGGGCGGCCGTTGAACCAGTCGACCTTGCCGCTGACCATCACCATCTCGTCGATCGGCAGCGACTTTTCCAGCCAATTGCCCTTGGCCCGGAAGAAGGTGAGCGCCAACTCGCCCGTATCGTCGTGCAGGAACACGCGGTAGGGCATGTTGGACTTGCCGGGCGGTGGCGGCTGATGGCGGTCGACCCGGCCTTCAATCGTGACGATCGCCCCTTGCGGCGCAAGTGCGATGCCCGGCCGGTTGCGCCGGTCGATCAGCGAGGAGGGGGCATGGAAAAGCAGATCCACGACACGGCAATCGTCTGGGTCCTCGCGGCCGGTGACGCGGGCGATCAGTTCGGCAAGCTTCGGCCCGACACCGGCAAGCGAGGCGACAGGCGAGAACAGCGGATCGAGTATGGCGGGACGCATGGCGCGCAAAATGCGATGGATTTTGCTCTCTTGGCAAGGTGACGAGGGCGGAAAAGCGTCCTATATGAACGGCAAAACAAGGACACGGCCATGACAGGACTATCCCGCACCAGCGCGGATCTCGACCCGCGCCGCAGGCGCATCCTCTATCGCTGCTGGCATCGCGGCATCCGGGAAATGGACCTGGTTCTCGGGAGTTTTGCGGAATCCGAGATCGGCAAGCTTGGGGAAGCCGAACTCGACGAATTCGAAGCGATCATGGGCGAGGACGACCACGACCTGCATGCCTGGATCACCGGGGCTCAAGTCCTGCCCGAGCATAGGAAGACGCCGCTTTTCGCGCGTGTCGCTGCCTATAACCCGGATTTCGATCCCGTCACCAAAGCCTCCCTGGAAGCAAGGCTCGGAAACAAGATATGAATTCTGGCCCAATGATTCCCGGCTTCGACGCGAAGAAGATCGCCGCGGCGCAGACCCCGCTGACCATAGGCAACGTGCCGCCGGGGATGGAGCCGCTGATCCTTGCCGAGCTCGCTCGCGCCGGCCAGGCGGTCGCCTATGTCCTGTCGGACGGCCAGCGCATGCTCGATCTGGAACAGATGCTGTCCTTCGTGGCGCCGGAAATCCCGGTCCTGACGCTGCCCGCCTGGGACTGTCTTCCCTATGACCGCGTCTCGCCGAGCGCCGACGTTTCGGCTCGCCGGCTCGCGGCCCTGTCCGGCCTTATCTCGCATGCCAGGAAGCCGCATGCAGCGATCGTGCTCGTCACCGTCAATGCAATGCTGCAGAAAATCGCTCCCGCCGAGATCATCGAAAGCCTCGCGTTCTCAGCCAAGCCGGGCAATCAGATCCGCATGGACGACATCGCCGCGCGGCTGGAACGCAACGGTTTCGAGCGCGTCGCGACGGTGCGGGAAGTCGGCGAATTTGCGGTTCGAGGCGGCATTCTCGATGTCTTCGTGCCGGGCACGGAGGAGCCGGTGCGCCTCGATTTCTTCGGCGATACCCTGGAATCGATCCGCTCGTTCGATCCCGCCAGCCAGCGCACCACCGGCCAGGCGCGCGCACTCGACCTCAATCCGATGAGCGAGGTGACGCTGACGCCGGACACGATCAGCCGCTTCCGGAAGAACTACCTGTCGCTGTTCGGCGCCGCGACCCGCGACGACGCTCTCTATCAGGCGGTCTCGGAAGGCCGGCGTTACCCCGGCATGGAACACTGGCTGCCGCTGTTCTACGACGGTCTCGAAACCGCCTTCGATTACCTCAAGGGCTTCCGGATCGTCACCGACCACACGGCCCGCGAAGCGGCCGGCGAGCGTTCGAAACTGGTGCTCGACTATTACGAGGCACGGCGCGACAGCGGCACCCAGGGCAAGGGTGCGGCCGCTCAAGCGGCGCCCTACAAGCCGGTTTCGCCGGGGCAGCTCTATCTCGAAAGCAAGGCCTTTGCCGCGGCGCTCGACGCCGTCAACGCGGTGCGTCTGACGCCGTTCAACGAGATGGATGCAGAAGGTCGCCGGGTGGTGACCTTGGGCGCCCATGCCGGTCCGCGCTGGGCGAAAAACCAGACGGAAGAAAAGGACCGCGACGAACGCGTCAACGTCTTCGACCTTGTCGTCAAGCATATCGCCGACAAGCGGGCCGAGGGTGCCAAGGTTCTTGTCACCGGCTGGTCCGCCGGCTCGCTCGACCGGCTGCTGCAGGTGCTCGACGAACGCGGGCTGAAGCGTATCAACCAGATCGACAAGCTTGCCGATCTCGACAAGCTGGAAAAAGGCGAAGCGGCTTCTGCGGTCCTCAGCCTCGAAGCCGGTTTCGAGACGGGCAATATCGTCGTCATCGGCGAGCAGGACATTCTCGGCGACCGCATGGTCCGCCGCGGCAAGCGCCGCAAGCGCGGCGCCAATTTCCTGACCGAAGTGGCCGGCCTCGACGAAGGTTCTCTGGTCGTCCATGCCGAGCATGGCATCGGCAAATTCGTCGGCCTGGTGACGATCGAGGCCGCCGGCGCCCCGCGCGCCTGCCTGGAACTGCATTACGCCGACCAGGCAAAACTCTTCCTGCCGGTCGAAAATATCGATCTCCTGTCGCGCTATGGCTCGGACGCGGCGGAAGCCCAGCTCGACAGGCTCGGCGGCGGCGCCTGGCAGGCCCGCAAGGCCAAGCTCAAGAAGCGGTTGCTCGACATGGCCGACGCGCTGATCCGCATCGCCGCCACCCGCATCACCCGCCGCGCGCCGGTTCTGACCACGCCCGAAGGGCTCTACGACGAATTCGCCGCCCGTTTCCCTTATGACGAGACCGAAGACCAGGCGAATGCCATCGATTCCGTGCGCGACGATCTCGGCGCCGGCCGGCCGATGGACCGTCTCGTCTGCGGCGACGTCGGTTTTGGCAAGACGGAAGTGGCGCTGCGCGCTGCCTTCTTCGCGGCAATGAACGGAGCGCAGGTCGCGGTCGTCGTGCCAACCACGCTTCTTTCCCGCCAGCATTTCAAGACGTTTCGCGAGCGTTTTCGCGGATTGCCGATCAAGGTCGAGCAGGCGTCGCGGCTGGTGCCCGCCAAGGAACTCGCCCAGACCAAGAAGGACCTTGCCGACGGCAAGGTCGATATCGTCGTCGGCACCCACGCGCTGCTCGGCGCCGGCATTCAGTTCGCCAATCTCGGTCTGCTGATCATCGACGAGGAGCAGCATTTCGGCGTCAAGCACAAGGAGCGGCTGAAGGAACTGAAGAGCGACGTGCATGTCCTGACGCTCTCGGCAACGCCGATCCCGCGCACGCTTCAACTTGCCATGACCGGCGTTCGCGAGCTGTCGCTGATCACCACGCCGCCGGTCGACCGCATGGCGGTCCGCACCTTCATTTCACCCTTCGATCCGCTGGTTATCCGCGAGACGCTCATGCGCGAGCATTATCGCGGCGGCCAGAGTTTCTACGTCTGCCCGCGGCTCGCGGACCTGCCGGAAATTCAGGCTTTCCTCCAGTCCGACGTGCCGGAATTGAAGGTCGCGGTTGCGCATGGCCAGATGGCGGCGGGCGAACTCGAAGACATCATGAATGCGTTCTACGACGGCAAATACGATGTGCTTCTGTCGACCACGATCGTCGAATCCGGCCTCGACGTGCCGACCGCCAATACGCTGATCGTCCATCGCGCCGACATGTTCGGCCTGGCGCAGCTCTACCAGCTTCGCGGCCGCGTCGGTCGTTCCAAGGTGCGCGCCTTCGCGCTGTTCACCCTGCCGGTCAACAAGACGCTGACGCAGATGGCCGAGCGCCGCCTCAAGGTGCTGCAATCGCTCGACACGCTCGGTGCCGGTTTCCAGCTCGCCAGCCACGACCTCGACATCCGCGGCGCCGGCAATCTGCTCGGCGAAGAACAGTCCGGCCATATCAAGGAGGTCGGTTTCGAGCTCTACCAGCAGATGCTGGAGGAAGCGGTCGCAGAAGTGAAGGGCGACGACGAGATCACCGATACCGGCTGGTCGCCGCAGATCTCCGTCGGCATCACCGTGATGATCCCCGAAACCTACGTTCCCGACCTGCATCTGCGCATGGGCCTCTACCGCCGTCTCGGCGAAGTCACGGACCTGTCGGAGATCGATGGTTTTGGCGCGGAAATGGTCGACCGTTTCGGCCCGATGCCGGTCGAGGTGCAGAACCTGTTGAAGGTCGTCTACATCAAGTCGCTCTGCCGCAAGGCAAATGTCGAGAAGCTCGACGCCGGCCCGAAGGGCATCGTTGTCACCTTCCGCGACAAACAGTTCCCGAACCCGGCCAATCTGGTCGGTTATATCGCCAAGCAGGGGACGCTCGCCAAGATTCGCCCAGACCACAGCGTTTTCCTCACCCGCGACCTGCCGTCCCCCGAAAAGCGGCTGACGGCCGCCGCCCAGGTGATGACCCAGTTCGCCGAACTGGCAAAGACATGATTATGTGTCGGATTTAGCGTCGGGTACGGTAACGACGGCGGCCTGCGCGTCGGTCGCGACAGAGGCGGGCAGCGGCACGTGGCGTGCCCGTTCGCGGGCGAGCGTTAGAAGGCCGGAGCCGATGATCAGCACGATGCCGACCAGCATCGGCAGGTCGACCTTGTCGCCGAAGATCAGATAGCCGAACAGGATGGCCCAGAGCATCTGGCTGTATTGGGTCGGCCCGATCACAGCGGCGGGCGCATAGTTTGCGGCATACATCAGCCAGACCGTCGCCAGCGCCGCCAGCAGGCCGTAGCCCGCCAGCATCGCCCATTGCGGCAGTGTCGGCCAGTGGAAGTCGGGGATCATCAGGATGCCGAGGATGACGAGAACGCCAAGGACGCCGGCGCCGTAAAGCGAGATGTGCTTCTCCGATGGCCCGACGGCGCGATAGACGATGATCGAGATCGCCCCGGAAAACCCTGCAAACACCGCGCCGACATGCCCGATCGAAAGCTCGCGGAAACCGGGGCGCAATATGACCAGAACGCCGATGAAGCCGATGATCACGGCGCTCCAGCGCCGGATGCCGACCGTCTCCTTGAGGAACAGCACCGACATGATCGTCACGAAGGACGGCAGCAGGAAGATCAGCGCGAAGGCTTCCGCCATCGACAGATAGGTGAAGGCCGCGACGCTGCCGATCGTCCCCATCGCCGCTGAGAAGAAGCGCAGCATCCATAACGGCCGGTTGGTACTTCTTACCACGTCCAGCCAGCTGTCGCCCGGCTTCATCAGATAAGGAAAACCGGCCAGCATGAAGACGGCGCCGAAAAAGCCCATTTCATAGGGCGTCAGCGCGCCCTCGATCATCTTGACGCTGGCATCGCTCCACGAATAGGCGGCAAACGAGGCGAAGGCGAGAAGAACGCCTTTCAGAGTCTGGTCGGTGCGCACGCGTTTCGCCGTTCTCAGATCATGCCCTTGCGGGCTTCTGCCTTCAGCTTGGCGATTTCCCGCAGCGCATTGGCAAATACGTCCGGCGTCTGGGCGCCGCTCACGGCATACTGTCCGTCGATGATGAAGAACGGCACGCCGGTCACGCCCATCTTCTGGGCCGCCTCGATCTCCCCAAGAACGGTGTCCTTGTCGGCGTCGCTTGCCAGCAGGTTCTCGATGACCTTGCGGTCGAGGCCAGATGCCTCGGCGATATCGGCGAGCACGGCATGGTCGCCGACATTGCGACCCTCCTCGAAATTCGCCTTGAACAGGGCGGTGGCGACCTTGTCCTGAATTTGGCGGTCTTCGACGATCGCCCAATGCAGCAGGCGATGCGCATCGAGCGTATTGGGGCCGATCTTGATCGCCTCGAAGTCATACTTGATCCCGACCTCTTCGCCGAGCTTCTTCAGCATATCGTGGGCGCGTTCGACGGCTTGCCTGCCGCCGAGCTTGGCGGCAAGGTCGGCCTGATGGTCGACGCCCTCGGGCGGATGGTCCGGGTTGAGCCGATAAGGGCGCCAGTTGATGTCGACCCCGATCTCGTCCTGCACTTCGGCGACTGCCAGTTCCATCCTTGCCTTGCCGAGGTAACACCAGGGGCAGACGATGTCCGAAACGATGTCGATGGTTACGCGCTCCATGGCGGCGTCCTTTCTTCGGTAACCGTAAGAGACTGGATTATTGCGCCCGCTTATCCCACCAGGTGTTGAGCTGGTAGCCATAGAGCGGCAGTTTCTCCGGATAACCGATATACTTGCGACGCGCCACCCATTGATCGGGGATATGATAGAGCGGAACGAGGTAGTGACCTGAAATCAGCATCCGGTCATAGGCACGCACAGTCGCCTCGAAGTCCTCCTTGCTGCGCACCGTCAGCATGGTCTCGATCAGCTTGTCGAGATCGGGATCCGCAGTTCCGGCAAAATTGAAACTGCCGTCGCGATTGCGGGAATCCGAACCCCAGCGCCCGGCCTGTTCGATGCCGGGCGACAGCGACGACGGATAGGATTTGACGATCATGTCATAGTCGAAATTGCCGGAGCGGGCCTGGTATTGTGCATCATCGACGGTGCGGATCGACATCCCGACGCCGATCATCTTCAGCGTCCGCTGATAGGCGATCGCCAGCTTTTCCTGGTCCTGGCTCTGGGTCATCACCTCGAAGGCAAGTGGTCTGCCGGAAGCGTCCGACATCCTGCCGTTCTTGATCGCATAACCGCCCTTCTTGAGAAGATCGACCGCATTACGCAGCACTTTGCGATCCGCGCCGGAGGCATCGGTCTTCGGGAGGTGGTAAGTGCCATTGAGGACTGCCGGTTCGATCCTGGTCTTGATAGTCCCGAGGATCTGCAGTTCCCGCTCGTCCGCCGGCTTGCCGAGCGAGGAGAGGGGCGAGTTCTGCCAGAAACTTTCGGTGCGGGTATAGGCGCCTTCGAAGAGGTTCTTGTTGGCCCACTCGAAATCGAAGGCGAGCGACAGGCCGGCGCGCACGTTCACGTCGGCAAAGATCGCTTTTCTCGTATTGAACACGAAACCGAGCATGCCGGTCGGCAGCTGCGGCTTGAACGCATCCTTGATCACATCGCCGTTCTGGACCGCCGGGAAATCATAGGCCCGCGCCCAGTGTGTCGGACTGCCATCGAGATAGATGTCGATCGCGCCTTTCTTGAAGGCTTCGAACAACGTGTTGTCCTGCAGGAAATATTCGACGCTGATCTGATCGTAATTGTCGAAACCCACCTTGGCGGGAATATCCTTGCCCCAGTAATCCGGAATTCGCTCATAGACGATCCGTTCTCCGGGCGAAACGGATTTGACCCGGTATGGGCCGGAGCCGACCGGCGGCTTCAGCGTCGACTGGTCGAACGTGGCTGGATCGATCACGTGTTTCGGCAGGATCGGCGTCGAGGTCGCGAGAATCAGCGGAAATTCCCGGTCAGCCTTGGCATTGAAGGTGAAGCGGACCCCATGCTCGCCGACCTTTTCAACCTTGTCGACCGGTGAGAGCCGGCCCGAAAACGGGATGCGCCCCTTGTCGCGCAGCAATTCGAAGGTGAAAATCACGTCGTCCGGCGTCACCGGCTGTCCGTCCGACCATTTGGCCTTCGGATTGAGATTGAATTGGATGAAGCTGCGGTTGTCGTCCCATTCCGCGCTTTCGGCCAGCAGACCGTAAAGCGTGAAGGCTTCATCGCTGGAGCGGGTCATCAGCGGTTCGTAGATGAGGTGCCCGAGGATCGTATCCCACAGGCCACGCGCGGTAGTGCGCATGCTTTTGAGGATGAACGGATTGAGGTTGTCGAACGTGCCGACGACGCCATAGGAAATCTTGCCGCCCTTCTTCACAGCCGGGTTTACATAGGGAAAATGCTTATAGTCGGGGCCGAGCGCCGGGCTGCCGTGCATGGCGATCCCATGGACCGGTTCGGCCAATGCCGGAGCGCCGATCAGAAACGCGGCGATGAGGGGAAGGAAGCGTCGCATGGGACCCATGGCGGTGAAATCCTCGCTGATTCGCCTGCAAAATAGCGCATGCCATCAGGCCCACCAACCACCGCTATGTGCAAAAGAGTGATCGTCGGCATTAACTCCTTGTCAAAAAATACGAAAGAGGGACTGGATATCGATGCCTGCCCGATGTAACAGGTTGGCCAGACGGGCGGGTCATTCAATTGCCTCATTTGACCGACAGGTCACAGGCAGTAGGACACCCCGAGGGAGTTGACGGCGTCTGCCGTACCCAGCTGATTTCAGGAGACGGATCTCGTTATGATGCTTAAGGCAACCCAAGTTCTGCGGACGGCAATGTCTGCTCTCGCTCTTTCGGCCGGCGCAATCGCGCTGCCGGTTGCAGCTCTTGCACAGGATGCTCCGGCCGCGGGGGCTCCTGGCGCACCGCCGCTCGGCTGGTTCAAGACCTGCACAAAGCAGGACGACAGCGACCTCTGCGTCGTGCAGAACATCATTGCTGCCCAGAACGGTCAGCTCATCACCGCCGTCGGCCTGATCACGGTCGAAGGCAAGGTCAACCGCAAGATCATGCAGGTCTCTGTACCGACCGCGCGCCTCGTGCCGCCCGGCATCGTCATGCAGATCGATGGCGGCAAGGGCCAGAAGCTCGATTATATCGTTTGCCTTCCGGACAAGTGCACCGCCGAGGTGCCGCTGACGGACGCGATGATCGCCAGCCTCAAGAAGGGCAGCGAGGTGGTCTTCACCTCGATCAATTTCCGTCGCGCTCCGAACCCGATCAAGGTTCCGCTGACCGGCTTTACCGGCGTCTTTGATGGCCCGGCCATGCCGCAGGAACAGATCGCCCAGAGCCAGCGCAGCCTTGAAGAAGGCATGCAGCGCAAGGCAGAAGAAACCCGCAAGAAGCTGGAAGACGCCCAGAACGCTGCAAAGCAGGGCCAGTAAGCTTTCAGCGGAAGCCAGACAATTTCAAAGCCCGGCCACGCGCCGGGCTTTCTGATTCCGGACACAAAAAAAGCGCCGGCTGGGATGCCGACGCCTTTCCAGCTCTCGGAATGGAGTTTAGTGGGCCAGTATGATCTTGGGCTTCAACTGGCCGGATGGTCCGCGATCGAAGATCTGGTAGACCTGCGGATTGCGCAGCGGGGCATCATTTTCGTCATGCTCCAGGTTCTGCTCTGAAACATAGGCGACATATTCCGTCTCGTCATTCTCCGCGAGGAGATGATAGAAGGGCTGGTCCTTGTTCGGCCGGATTTCTGCGGGAATGGAATTCCACCATTCTTCCGTATTGGCGAATTCCGGATCCACATCGAACACGACGCCCCGAAACGGAAAAACCTTGTGGCGGACCACTTCTCCGATGGTAAATTTAGCGTTGCGTTGTTTCATGGTGCGATGTCCTTTCGCATCCTAATGTGGGAATAAAATTCTCCGACATCAAGAGATTAATGCAGACCGGGCTGCTTCGTTCCACGGGGTAGACTTAAGGCTTAGCAAGCTCGCTACTGACGGGGGCGTTACCAGAACTACGCCGGCAAGCACCAGAACGATGTCGGGGGCGCGAGATGTTTCGAAAGTCTCGCCGAGGAATATCGCTGCTATGGAACGACAAACGGCGGGCTTGCGACCCGCCGTTTCCAGTTTCACGAGACACTGATCGGATCAGGCCGAGTAATACATGTCGAACTCGACTGGATGCGGCGTCATTTCGAAGCGCATGACTTCCACCATCTTGAGCTCGATATAGGCGTCGATCTGGTCGTCGTCGAAGACGCCGCCGGCAGTCAGGAACTTGCGATCGCGATCGAGGTTTTCGAGCGCTTCACGCAAAGAGCCGCAGACCGTCGGGATCTTCTTCAGCTCCTTCGGCGGCAGGTCGTAGAGATCCTTGTCCATGGCCTTGCCGGGATGGATCTTGTTCTTGATGCCGTCGAGGCCGGCCATTAGCATGGCGGCGAAGGCCAGATACGGGTTTGCCAGCGGGTCCGGGAAACGGACTTCGACACGCTTCGACTTTGGCCCGGTGCCGAACGGAATGCGGCACGAAGCCGAGCGGTTACGAGCGGAATAGGCAAGCAGAACCGGCGCTTCATAACCCGGGACGAGACGCTTGTAGGAGTTCGTCGTCGGATTGGTGAAGGCGTTGATCGCCTTGGCATGCTTGATGATGCCGCCGATATAGAAGAGGCAGCTTTCGGAAAGGCCGGCATATTCGTCGCCGGCGAAGGTCGGCTTGCCGTCCTTCCAGATCGACTGGTGCACGTGCATGCCAGAGCCGTTATCGCCGAAGATCGGCTTCGGCATGAAGGTCGCGGTCTTGCCATAGGCATTGGCGACCTGGTGCACGACGTACTTGTAGATCTGGATCTTGTCGGCGTTGCGCACCAGCGTGTCGAACTTGACGCCGAGCTCGTGCTGGGCAGAAGCCACTTCGTGGTGATGCTTTTCGACGACCACGCCCATTTCGGCTAGCACCGTCAGCATTTCGGAGCGCATGTCCTGGAGGCTGTCGACCGGCGGAACCGGGAAATAGCCACCCTTGACGCGCGGACGGTGACCAAGGTTGCCAGTCTCGTAATCGGTGTCGTCGTTCGACGGCAGTTCCGATGAGTCGAGCTTGAAGCCGGTGTTATAGGGATCGGCCTTGTACTTGACGTCGTCGAAGACGAAGAATTCCGGCTCGGGGCCGACAAATACCGTATCGCCGATACCGGATGCCTTCAAATAGGCTTCGGCCTTCTTGGCGGTGCCGCGCGGATCGCGGTTATAGGCTTCGCCCGAAATCGGATCGAGAATGTCGCAAAAGATGACCATGGTCGACTGAGCGAAGAAGGGGTCCATGTGGACCGTCGCCGGATCCGGCATCAGCACCATGTCCGACTCGTTGATGGCCTTCCAGCCGCCGATCGAGGAACCGTCGAACATGACGCCATCGGCAAACATGTCCTCATCGACGCAGACGACGTCCATGGTCACATGCTGCAGCTTGCCCTTCGGGTCGGTAAAGCGCAGGTCCACGAACTTGACGTCGTTTTCCTTGATTTGTTTCATGATTTCGCTTGCGCTCGTCATATGACCTCCTCGATGTACGATGACGATGAAACCCCGGCCTTTGGCCTTGGGGCGGTATTTTGCGGGCGTTTAGATGGCGTCCACGCCCGTTTCACCGGTGCGGATGCGAATGACTTCCTCGATGTTGGAGACGAATATCTTGCCGTCTCCGATCCGTCCAGTCTGTGCAGCGTTGCGGATCGCCTCGATGACCGCATCCGCATTCTCGTCCGCCAGGACGACCTCGACCTTCACCTTGGGCAGAAAGTCGACGACGTATTCAGCGCCGCGATAGAGCTCCGTATGGCCCTTCTGGCGGCCAAAGCCCTTGGCTTCGGTCACTGTGATCCCCTGCAAGCCGACTTCCTGAAGGGCTTCCTTCACTTCGTCGAGCTTGAAAGGCTTGATGATCGCTTCGATCTTTTTCATGAGAAACTATATCTCCGCTTCTCTCTTGAAGCAGGCCGTTACCCGCTCGCCCATGCCAATGCAGTTATCGTGCCAAACTCACATGGCACTTTCAAAAAAACAATGCGGTTTTGCACCGATTCCCCATAAAACAGCAGGTTCAGTGGCAAAACTGCTTCCGTTTTTCTCGAAATTTGTGCGTTGCGACGCAAGAATCGGAGTTTTTTGAAGTTTTTTCGGAACTTAAGTGATATCGAATGTAGTCAAGGCGAAGTCACTTATTTAGGCAATTGCATAACTTTTATGCCATTCTGGCTAGAGAAGTGGCGCTTGTTTTCTGATCATCTTTCCGTTCAATAGCGCTATGGATGCTTCGCTTGTTTCACTGCTGCTGACGCCTGACGAGATGACGGCGGCGGATGCCGCCTCTGCCCGATCCGGCATTCCGTCCTTCGACCTGATGGACAGGGCAGGCCGCGCGATTTCTGCCGCCGCGCTTCGGCATTTTCCCGGCGCGTTGCGTTTTGTCGCACTCTGCGGTCCCGGAAACAATGGGGGGGACGGATATGTCGCGGCCCGCGCGCTTGCCGAAGCAGGCGCCGCCGTTGACGTCCATCATCTCGGTGATCCCAGAACACTGAAAGGCGATGCAAGGCGGGCGCGCGACCTCTGCGGCCTGCCGTCGAAACCTCTCGAAGCCTATCAGCCGCGGACCGGCGACGTGGTGGTCGACGCGCTGTTCGGCGCCGGCCTGACGCGCAACGTACCGGACATTGTCGCGGAGGTGATCCGCAAGGTCGGCGAGGCGGGGATATCAGTTCTTGCGGTGGACCTGCCGTCCGGTCTCTGCGGGAGGCGGGGCGTGCCGCTCGGCGCCGCCTTTCAGGCCGCCCATACGGTCACTTTCATGACTCGCAAGCCGGGCCACCTGCTGCTGCCGGGCAGGTCTCTCTGCGGTGACGTCGAAGTTTTCGATATCGGCATTCCAGCCCGCATCATTCGCGAGGTTGCCGGCAGGACGAAAGAGAATTGCCCTGAATTGTGGCGCGGTCTCCTGATCGAGCCGGGAAGTGAGACCCATAAATACCGACGGGGACATCTGGCCGTGTTTTCCGGCGAGGCCGGCAAAACCGGGGCCGCCCGCCTTTCGGCAACCGCGGGCCTGAGGGCCGGGGCAGGGCTGGTGACGGTCGGTTCGCCGGAGGACGCCATGCCGGTCAACGCGGCCTCGCTGACCGCGATCATGCTGCACCGGGTGGACACGCTCAAAGACCTGGAAAACTGGCTTCGCACGGCAAAACTTGCCGCTTTCGTGCTCGGACCGGGTTTCGGCATCGGCAAGAAGGCGAGGCAATTTGCACTGGCGTTGAAGGACCGCCCCCTGGTGCTCGACGCCGACGGCATTACCTCCTTCAAGGAAAAGCCCTCGGATTTGTTCGATGCCTTTGCCGACGGAGAGCCCCATCTGGTGCTGACGCCGCACGAGGGCGAGTTCGCCCGGCTATTTCCCGACATCGCCGCGGATGACAATCTGAGCAAGGTGGAAAAGGCGGTGGCGGCTTCCGCCCGCGCTCACGCTGCCATTGTCTACAAGGGCGCCGACACGGTGATCGCCAGCCCCGACGGACGCGCCTACATCAATACCAACGGACCGCCGTGGCTGGCGACTGCCGGTTCCGGAGATGTGCTCGCGGGCATGATCGGCGCATTGCTCGCCCAAGGCATGACCGCATTCGAGGCGGCCGCTGCGGGCGTCTACCTGCATGGCGAAGCCGGCAAGTGGGCGGGCAGGGGCGTGACGGCCGAAGACCTCGCCACCCATGCCGGCGTACGGCTGGATCTCTAACTGCGGCTTTCCAGAAGTTCGCGCATCGCCATCGCGCCATAGGGCGCGTTCACCTTGCCCTCATGGATGAAGAAGGCGAAAACGTCGCGCGGCTCCTTCTTCGGCTTATGTTTGTTATCGACCAGCGGCAGGTCGTCCGGCACGCCGCCCTCGGCCCAGGTTTCCAGCCTTTTCGCCCAGGCCTTCATGTCATCTTCGGCGTAGCAGGTCTTGATGTCGTCCGAGCCTTTTTGCAGGCGCGTGTAGACGAAATCCGCCGTGACATCCGCGATCATCGGATAGTCGAAATGGTCGGCACAGACCGGCGCGATATTATATTTCGCCAGCAGCGCGATAAATTCCGGGACCTTGAACGTGTCGTTGCGGACCTCGACCACATGGGTCAGCTTCAGCCCGTCCAGCTTGTTCGGCAGCAATTTCAGGAAGGCCTCGAAATCGTCCGCTTCGAACTTCTTGGTCGGCGCGAACTGCCAGAGCAGCGGCCCGAGATGATTGCCGAGCTCGGTCAGGCCCTGGGTCAGGAATTTTTCAATCGACTCCCCCGCTTCCGCCAAAACCTTGCGGTTGGTAGTGAAGCGGCTGGCCTTCAGCGAAAAGATGAAGCCATCTGGAACCTCGGATGCCCATTTGGCGAAGGTCTCCGGCTTCTGCGATCCGTAATAGGTGCCGTTGACCTCGATGACCTTCAGTTTGCTCGCGGCATATTCGAGCTGTTTCTTCTTGGCCAGTTTTTCAGGATAGAACGTGCCTTCCCAAGGCTCGAAGGTCCAGCCGCCGATGCCCGTGCGAATAGTGCCGGCTTTGGTCATCAATTCCCTCCCACATGCAGAGATTCACTCCGCCGCTTCCACCTTCTTGACCGGCCGCCGTTCCAGCAGTTCCTTCAGGAAGTGGCCGGTATAGGACCGCTTTTCCTTGACGATCTGCTCCGGCGTGCCGGCCGCGACCACTTCTCCGCCGCCGGTGCCGCCTTCAGGGCCGATATCGATGATCCAGTCGGCCGTCTTGATGACCTCGAGATTATGCTCGATGACCACCACGGAATTGCCCTGGTTCACCAGTTCCTGCAGCATTTCCAGCAGTTTGGCGACGTCATGGAAATGCAGCCCGGTCGTCGGCTCGTCGAGGATATAAAGCGTGCGCCCCGTTGAACGTTTCGACAATTCCTTGGCTAGCTTGACGCGCTGCGCCTCGCCACCCGAAAGCGTATTGGCCTGCTGGCCGACCTTGATATAGCCGAGCCCGACCTCGAAAAGCGACTGCAGCTTGTCGCGCACCGCAGGTACCGCCGAGAAGAACTCGACGCCTTCCTCGACCGTCATGTCGAGCACGTCGGCGATCGATTTGCCCTTGAAGGTGACGTCGAGCGTTTCGCGATTGTAGCGCTTGCCGTGGCAGACGTCGCAGGTGACGTAGACGTCCGGCAGGAAGTGCATCTCGATCTTGATGACGCCGTCGCCCTGGCAGGCCTCGCAGCGGCCGCCCTTGACGTTGAACGAGAAACGGCCCGGCTGGTAGCCGCGGGCTTTTGCCTCCGGAAGACCGGCAAACCAGTCACGGATCGGCGTAAACGCGCCGGTATAGGTGGCCGGGTTGGACCGCGGCGTGCGGCCGATCGGCGATTGATCGATATCGATCACCTTGTCGATATGCTCGAAGCCGTCGATCCTGTCGTGTTCGGCCGGAATCTCGCGCGCACCCATGACGCGGCGTGCGGCGGATTTATAAAGCGTCTCGATCAGGAAGGTCGATTTGCCGCCGCCTGACACGCCTGTGACGGCGGTAAAGACGCCGAGCGGAATGGCAGCCGTGACATTCTTGAGGTTGTTGCCACGGGCGCCAAAAACCTTGATTTCTTTGCCCTTCTTCGGCTTGCGGCGTTCCGTCGGAACCGGCACGCCGAGTTCGCCCGACAGATATTTGCCAGTGAGCGATTTCGGGTTGGCCATCACCTCGTTGGGCGTGCCTTCCGCCACCACCTGTCCACCGTGGATGCCGGCTGCCGGGCCGATATCGACCACGTAGTCGGCACTCATGATCGCGTCTTCGTCATGCTCGACGACGATCACCGTGTTGCCGATGTCGCGCAGGTGTTTCAGCGTATCGAGCAGCCGGGCATTGTCGCGCTGGTGCAAGCCGATCGACGGTTCGTCGAGCACGTAGAGCACGCCGGTCAGGCCGGAGCCGATCTGCGAGGCAAGCCGGATGCGCTGGCTTTCGCCGCCGGAGAGCGTGCCGGAATTGCGCGACAGGCTGAGATAGTCGAGGCCGACATCGTTCAAGAACCGCAGGCGTTCGCGGATCTCTTTCAGAATGCGGACTGCGATTTCGTTCTGCTTGGCGTTCAACTGTTCCGGCAGCACCTCGAACCAGTCGCGCGCGATCCGGATCGACATCTCGGTGACCTGGCCGATATGCAGCTTGTTGATCTTTACGGCGAGTGCCTCCGGCTTCAGGCGATAGCCGTTGCAGGCCGGGCAGGGGGCTGCCGACATGTACCGTTCGATCTCCTCGCGCGCCCAGGCGCTGTCGGTTTCCTTCCAGCGGCGCTCGAGGTTCGGCACGATGCCTTCGAAATTCTTGACCGTCTTGTAGGAGCGGGCGCCGTCGGCATAGTGGAATTCGATCTTTTCCTCGGTGCCCTCGAGGATGGCTTTCTGCGCCTCCGCAGAAAGCTCGTTCCAGCGGCTGGACAGCTTGAAATCGAAAACCTTGCCCAGTGCTTCGAGCGTCTGATTGTAATAGGGCGACGTGGATTTCGCCCATGGCGCAATCGCGCCGTCGCGCAGCGTCCGGGCAGGTTCCGGCACGATCAGCGCTTCGTCCACCTTCTGTTGCGAGCCGAGACCATCGCAGGTCGGGCAGGCGCCAAAGGGATTGTTGAACGAAAACAGCCGCGGCTCGATTTCCGAAATGGTGAAACCGGAAACGGGGCAGGCGAACTTTTCAGAAAACAGCACCCGTTCGTGCGTCTCGTTGAGGGATTTGTTCGCGGATCCGCCGGCCGAAGTCTCTTCCGGCGGAAGCGGCTTGTCGGCGAATTCGGCAACCGCCAGCCCGTCGGCCAGTTTCAGCGAGGTTTCGAGACTGTCGGCCAGGCGCGCGGCAATATCGGAGCGGACCACGAGCCGGTCCACGACGATATCGATATCGTGCTTGTATTTCTTGTCGAGCGCCGGAACGTCGGCGATCTCGTAGAACTGGCCGTCGACCTTGACGCGCTGGAACCCCTTTTTCATCAGGTCGGCGAGTTCTTTTTTATACTCGCCTTTGCGCCCGCGGATCATCGGTGCCAGAATATAAAGACGCGTGCCTTCCTCGAAGGCGAGGATGCGGTCGACCATCTGGCTGACCGTCTGGCTTTCGATCGGCAGGCCGGTCGCCGGCGAATAGGGCACCCCGACGCGCGCAAAAAGCAGGCGCATATAGTCGTAGATTTCGGTGACCGTGCCGACCGTCGAGCGCGGATTGCGCGACGTCGTCTTCTGCTCGATCGAGATTGCCGGCGAAAGTCCGTCGATCTGGTCGACATCCGGCTTCTGCATCATTTCCAGGAACTGGCGCGCATAGGCCGAAAGACTTTCGACATAACGCCGCTGGCCTTCCGCGTAGATCGTGTCGAAGGCGAGCGAAGACTTGCCCGAGCCGGACAGGCCGGTCATGACGATCAGCGAATTGCGGGGCAAATCGAGATCGATGCCCTTCAAATTATGCTCGCGCGCACCACGTATGGAAATGCTCTTCAGTTCGCTCATCTTCATGCTCTCGGGAGGATCGAAGGCCCTTATGTAGTGATTGATCCACGACTGTCGAGACGAAACTGCTGCGATGCGGCACCGTTCCCGAGTCGGTTGACAGCACTATAGGAATAAATTAGAACAAATAAAGAACAAATTTGCCTGTGGATTAAAGGTCGCAAAAACCCCAATGGCTGAGCCCGATGGGCTAAAGTGCCGCGATTGATTTTTGGTGCCGCCGGCCGGGCGGCAGATGAGGTGACGAATATGGCTGGTAGTGTGAACAAGGTAATCCTGGTGGGGAATGTGGGGGCTGATCCTGAAATCCGCCGGACGCAGGACGGCCGGCCGATCGCCAACCTTCGCATCGCCACGTCCGAAACCTGGCGTGACCGCAACAATGGCGAACGCCGCGAGAAGACCGAATGGCATACGGTCGTCGTCTTCAATGAAGGCCTCTGCAAGGTCGTCGAGCAATATGTGAAGAAGGGCGCCAAGCTCTATATCGAAGGCGCGCTGCAGACCCGCAAGTGGCAGGACCAGACCGGCAACGACCGTTATTCGACGGAAATCGTGCTTCAGGGCTTCAACTCGACGCTGACCATGCTGGACGGTCGCGGCGAGGGCGGCGGCGACCGTGGTGGTGCTGGCGGCAATCGTGTCGGCAACGATTTTGGCGGCAACGACTTCGGCGGTGGCGACGATTACGATCGCCGGCCTGCTGCGGGCGGTGCGAGCCGCGGCGGCCAGTCCTCCGGCGGTCAGCCGGCAGGCGGCAATTTCTCCCGTGATCTCGACGACGACATCCCATTCTGATCTGTCGGTTACCATCGATCTTTGAAACGGCAGCTGCCTGAATTGCTGTTCAGGCGGCCGCCTTGTCGGCGAGCATCGCGACCAGGACGTCTGATTGCGATAGAATGCCCACCAGTTTGTTGTTCTCCCGGGTTACCGGCAGGTAGTGCAGCCCCTCTTCGGCAAAGATGACGATCGCATCTGCGATCGGCGTGGCCGGGCCAACCGTCCTGACCGGCGCTGTCATGATGTCCTTGACCGTGTCGTTCGGTGCGCTGGCGCCCGACAGGACGAGGCGCATACGCTGGGCAAAGCCGATTTTCGGCCGACCTCTCGTCCAGTTCGCCTTGTCGAGAAAATCTGTCTGGGTGACGATCCCCACCACTTCCGCCCTGTCGTTGGTAACCGGCAGGGCCTTGAAATGGTGGGCGCGCATCAGGTCGTGCGCCTCCTTCAGGGTATTGTCGGGTGCGACCGCCACCACGTCGCGCGACATGATGCTGGCGCAATCGAAGTGGCCGGCGCGCCGGCGATAGGAGCGCAATTCCGTCCGGCGCAGGATCGTTTCGAGGTCGTCGCGATCGATATCCAGGAACTCGTCGTATTCTTTCAGGACATGGTCGAGGTCGGCGGAGGTAAAGCCGATGCGCTGGATCGAGGCGGGATCTCTCGTGCCGTGATCGGCCGCCGCCGGCTTGGCCGCGTGCGGGTAACGACGTCCTGTCAGATTGTTGAAGGCCAGCGCGATCAGCAGCAGGACGAGCGAATTGCCGGCGACCGGCCAGATCACGAAACCGTATCCGAGTTCATGGATCGTCGGTCCGCCGAGCACTGCGGTCAGCGCGATCGCGCCGCTCGGGGGATGCAGGCAGCGAAGCGTCATCATCGCCGCGATGGCAACGGCGATCGCCACCGCCGAGGCCAGGAACGGATTGGTTATCAAAAGAGCGGCGGTCACGCCGACCAGGGCGGCGACGATATTGCCGCCAATGATCGACCAGGGCTGTGCAAGCGGGCTGGAAGGCACTGCAAACAGCAGCACGGCCGAAGCCCCCATAGGGGCGACCAGTGCCGGAAGCGTTGCATCTGCCTTCAAAGCCAGGCTTCCCAGCAGTCCGGTCACCAGAATGCCCGCGAGTGCGCCAAGCGCTGCACGCAATCTTTCCTTGGGACTGACGGGGGTGGCTTCCGGCAGGAGCCGGCGCAACATGCGGCGCATCATGGAGACCTTCGAGTGAGGTGGGGTTGAATCGCGTTTTAGCAGAAAATTCCGCTCTGTCGCCCGGGTCTTACCGAAGGCTGCGTCCTACCCGAAGAGTACGGGCCTAAAGATTGAAGGCCGAGCGCACTCCGTCGACGACGAACTGGACGGAGAGCGCCGCAAGGATCACGCCGAGCAGACGGGTGAGGATTGCCCGTCCGGTGACCCCGAGAAAACGGTCGAGCCGTTCGGCGACCAATAGCGTTGCGTAGACGAGCAGCATGATCAGCGCGATGACGCCGATAAGAAGCGCCCGGTCGAGAATGCCGGGCAGGGTGCCGGAAAGCAGGACTGTGGCTGAGATCGCGCCCGGACCGGCAATCAGCGGCAACGCCAGCGGAAACACCGCGATATTGTGGATATGGTCGATGGTGATTGCGGCCTGGGACGTCTTTTCCTTCCGCTCCTGGCGTTTCTCGAACACCATTTCGAAGGAGATCCAGAAGAGCAGCAGGCCGCCGGCAATGCGGAAGGCGCCGATCGATATGCCGAGCAGCCCGAGCACGCTCGAACCGAACAGCGCAAAGACGGCGAGGATGCCGAAGGCGATCAGCGATCCTCGGAAGGCGACCTGGCGCCGCTGAAGGGCAGTCATGCCGACGGTCAGGCCCAGAAAGACCGGCGCCAGCCCGGGCGGGTCGAGTGTCACGAGCATCGTGGTCAGGGCATTGACCAGCATATCGGGGGTCGCCATATCCTCTCCCTGTCAGGCTGCAATCCTTGCAGTCGCATGCGAAGATTGTTAGGACAGGCCGGCAGCGAAAGAAACCCCACTCCGTCCGCGTCGCGGCATGTTTCGACCTTGTTCAAAAGCCGTGTTAAAGCCGCAAAAGCTGTTCAAAACCATTGTGGAAATTGGCGCTCGGAACCGCTTTCCGCTATAAAAAAGAAACTGATTCCGAACAGAGATCGTGATCCGATTTGACTGAGCAAAGCACACCCGGCGGCGGAAAGCTGCCTCCAGGCATCGAACCCATTTCCATCATGGAAGAGATGCAGCGGTCGTACCTCGATTACGCCATGAGCGTCATCGTCAGCCGCGCCCTTCCTGACGTCCGCGACGGATTGAAGCCGGTCCACCGGCGCATCCTCTACGGAATGTCGGAACTCGGCATCGACTGGAACAAGAAATACGTCAAATGCGCCCGTGTGACCGGGGACGTGATGGGTAAATTCCATCCGCACGGCAACTCGGCGATCTATGACGCGCTGGCGCGCATGGCCCAGGATTGGTCGCTCCGCCTGCCGCTGATCGATGGTCAGGGCAATTTCGGTTCGATCGACGGCGACCCGCCGGCGGCCGAACGTTACACCGAGTGCCGCCTCGAGAAGGCGGCCCACGCGCTGCTCGACGATCTCGACAAGGAAACCGTCGATTTCCGCGACAACTATGACGGCACGCTCTCCGAGCCCGTCGTAGTGCCGGCGAAATTCCCGAACCTTTTGGTCAACGGCGCAGGCGGCATCGCCGTCGGCATGGCGACCAACATCCCGCCGCACAATCTGGTGGAAGTGATCAACGGCTGCATCGCCCTGATCGACAACCCGGCGATCGAGCTGCCGGAAATGATGGAGATCATTCCCGGTCCGGACTTTCCGACAGGTGCCCTGATCCTCGGGCGCGCCGGTATCCGTTCCGCCTACGAGACCGGCCGAGGCTCGGTGATCATGCGCGGCGTCGCGGCGATCGAGCCGATGCGCGGCGACCGCGAGCAGATCATCATCACCGAAGTTCCCTTCCAGGTGAACAAGGCGACCATGGTCGAGAAGATCGGCGAATTGGTGCGCGAAAAGCGTATCGAGGGCATTTCCGACCTGCGCGACGAATCCGACCGCCAGGGTTACCGGGTTGTCGTCGAGCTGAAGCGCGATGCCAATGCGGACGTCATCCTCAACCAGCTCTATCGCTACACGCCGCTGCAGACCTCCTTCGGTTGCAACATGGTGGCACTGAACGGCGGCAAGCCGGAACAGCTCGCGCTGCTCGACATGCTGCGCGCTTTCGTCTCCTTCCGCGAGGAAGTGGTTAGCCGACGCACGAAATACCTGCTGCGCAAGGCTCGCGAACGCGCCCACGTCTTGGTGGGCCTTGCGATCGCAGTCGCCAATATCGACGAGATCATCCTCCTGATCCGCCGCGCTCCCGATCCGCAGACGGCGCGCGAGCAGTTGATGACCCGTCGTTGGCCGGCTCAGGACGTCGATGCGCTGATCCGCCTCATCGACGATCCGCGCCACAAGATCAATGAGGACGGCACCTACAATCTGTCCGAGGAACAGGCACGCGCCATCCTCGAGCTCCGTCTCGCCCGCCTGACGGCGCTCGGCCGCGATGAAATCGGTGACGAACTCAACAAGATCGGCGCCGAGATCAGCGACTATCTCGACATCCTGTCGTCGCGCCTGCGCATCCAGACGATCGTCAAGGACGAACTCGCCGCCGTGCGTGACGAATTCGGCACCCCGCGCCGTACGCAGATCCTCGATGCCGGCCTCGAAATGGACGACGAGGATCTGATTGCCCGCGAGGACATGGTCGTCACCGTTTCGCATCTCGGTTATATCAAGCGCGTCACGCTCGGCACCTATCGCGCCCAGCGTCGCGGCGGCAAGGGCCGTTCCGGCATGGCGACGCGCGACGAGGATTTCGTCACGCGCCTGTTCGTGGCCAATACCCACACGCCGGTACTGTTCTTCTCCTCGCGCGGCATCGTCTACAAGGAAAAGGTCTGGCGCCTGCCGATCGGCACGCCGCAGTCCCGCGGCAAGGCATTGATCAACATGCTGCCGCTGGAACCCGGCGAACGCATCACCACGATCATGCCGCTGCCCGAGGACGAGGCAACCTGGGATAACCTCGACGTCATGTTCTCGACCACTCGCGGCACCGTTCGCCGCAACAAGCTGTCGGACTTCGTGCAGGTCAACCGCAACGGCAAGATTGCCATGAAGCTCGAGGAGGAGGGCGACGAAATCCTCTCCGTCGAGACCTGCACCGATCAGGACGACGTGCTGCTGACCACCGCGCTCGGCCAGTGCATTCGCTTCCCCGTCGGTGACGTGCGCGTCTTTGCCGGCCGCAATTCGATCGGCGTGCGCGGCATCACGCTTGGCGACAGCGACCGCATCATCTCCATGACCATTGTCGGCCATGTGGATGCGGAGCCCTGGGAGCGTGCGGCCTATCTCAAGCGTTCGGCGACCGAACGTCGCGCCGCTGGCGTGGACGAGGAGGACATCGCTCTCGTGGGTGAGGAAGTCACCGATGAGGGACAGCTCTCCGATGAGCGTTACGAGGAATTGAAGGCCCGCGAGCAGTTCGTGCTGACGGTTTCGGAAAAAGGTTTTGGCAAGCGGTCATCCTCCTACGACTTCCGCACATCGGGCCGTGGCGGCAAGGGCATCCGCGCCACCGATACGTCCAAGACCGCGGAGATCGGCGAACTGGTCGCCGCCTTCCCGATTGAGGACAACGACCAGATCATGCTCGTGTCCGATGGCGGCGTGCTGATCCGCGTGCCGGTCAACGGCATCCGCATCGCCAGCCGCGCCACGAAGGGCGTCACGATCTTCTCGACGGCGAAAGACGAGAAGGTTGTTTCGGTCGAGCGTATCAGCGAGCCGGAAGGCGACGAGGAGAACGGCAATGGCCTGCCGGAGGAAATCGTCAGCGAGACCGGTGATCTCGGCGCCGCCGCCCCGGAAGCCGGCCCGACGGATGAGGGTGCGGCCGAATAGGCCGCATTCCCCCTAAAAACCGGGCACACTAAAAAGCCGGAGGACGAAAATCCTCCGGCTTTTGTTTGAACCGCTTGCGACGGGAAAGTCTGTGAAGGCGGTTCGCTACAGTGAAATCGTCAGAATGCGCTGTGACGGCGCGCGAAATCCCTGAAATCCTTCATGTCGGCACGTTCGCGCTGGAGCTCGGAAATCGTTGAGGCCACGGAAGCCACGAACATGATGCTGATCAAACCTGCAAGTACTGTCAACGTCACGAACATGGGGATCCTTTCTGGTCCGTGTATCCGCCTCAGTAGTACGAGAGATCGCTATAACGACCCGTTACCTGCGGATAATTCAGATCTGCCAATTGGGATTTATCTTGATAAAGGGTTACTGTTGCCGTCAGCATCACCGCAATCATGGCCGTCCAAACCAGGTTGATCATGGTGATCTTGTCCAGCATGATCGTTTTCCTTCTCGCGATCATCGCCATCTGTCCTTCTTGTTAGCCTGAACGCGCACCGCGCAAACAGGTTCCACCGCATTTTGAGAGATACTTAACCTTGCCGCTCTGAAGCCTCCTTGAATGCTCTGTTCATCTGGCGTTCAGAATTCAAAGTCTTTCAGGCTTCTTCCGATCCGAAGGCGACAACGAAAGCCTCCAGTGCAAAAGCGAGAACCACCGCTCCCATCACCATCAAAGCCAGCATTTGTCGTCGTTTCTCCCGAGATACGGACGGGTCTTTCACCCGCCACGATCGTCATAAGACCACAGGGCCGCTGAAACGCCCTTGAACGGGCCATTCATCTTTCGTTCAGAATTGCGAGATGCTTGCGGTAGAGCGGCTTCCGTGACAAAAGGCGTCAAAATTTCGCTGAAACAGGCCCGGACCTCGGCATGACAACTGCTTTTTATCCCGGTTCTTTCGATCCGATGACACACGGCCATCTGGACGTGCTTGTCCAGGCGCTGAATGTCGCGGACACGGTGATCGTCGCGATCGGCATTCATCCGGGCAAGGTGCCGATGTTCACCTTCGAGGAGCGGGCCGAACTCATCAGGGCGTCGCTTGCAGAGGCGCTGCCGGACAGGGCGGGCCATGTTTCGGTCGTTTCATTCGACAAGCTGGTGGTTGACGCCGCCCGCGCCAACGGCGCCGGGCTTCTGATCCGAGGCCTGCGCGATGGCACCGATCTCGATTATGAAATGCAGATGGCTGGCATGAACCGGCAGATGGCGCCGGATATCCAGACTGTTTTCCTGCCGGCCGGCACCGCCTCGCGGCCCATTACGGCCACATTGGTCCGGCAGATCGCAGCCATGGGCGGCGACGTCAGCGCCTTCGTGCCTGCCGCGGTCCTCAAGGCCCTGAACAACAAGCTGAAACGCTGATCGTTTCCGAACCCCGGAGTCCTTTCCATGAGACTGCTTCGTCTTGCCGTTGCCGGCGCTTTCGCCCTCGCTTCGATGGTCCTGCCGGCTCTTGCCGCGCCGGATGATTTCCTGACCATCCAGCTGAAGGATGGCCCGGTGGTGATCCAGCTGATGCCGGAAGTCGCACCGAAACATGTGGCGCAGATCAAGGCGCTCGCCGCCAAGGGCGAATACGACAATGTCGTCTTCCATCGCGTCATCAACGGCTTCATGGCTCAGACGGGCGACGTGCAGTTCGGCAAGCAGGGCGGCAAAAGCTTCAACCCGGCCCGCGCCGGCATGGGCGGTTCTGAAATGCCCAACATTCCGGCCGAATTCTCGAAGGTACCGTTCGAGCGCGGCATCGTCGGCATGGCGCGCTCGCAGGATCCGAATTCCGCGAACTCGCAATTCTTCATCATGTTCACCAAATATCCGAGCCTGGACGGCCAGTACACGGCGGTCGGCAAGGTCGTGTCGGGCATGGAATTCGTCGACAAGATCAAGCGTGGCCAGGGCGGCAACGGCGAGGTCACCGATCCCGACAAGATGATCAAGGTCACTGTCGGCAAGAAGTAGGCGCCCAAAAGGCGAAGAACTAAACGAAGGGCGCCCCGTCGCGGACGACAATCGGGCGCCGAATTAAGGAGAAAGCACATGGCCGAGATCAAGGATCCGGAAAACACCCTCATTGTGGAAACCACCAAGGGCAAGGTTGTCATTTCGTTGCTTCCGGATCTGGCGCCGGGCCACGTTGCCCGCATCAAGGAACTTGCCCGCGAAAATGCCTATGACGGCGTCGTTTTCCACCGCGTCATTCCCGATTTCATGGCCCAGACGGGTGACGTGAAGTTCGGCAAGCAGGGTTCCGAGAGCTTCAACCCGGCCCGTGCCGGCATGGGCGGCTCGGAAAAGCCGGACCTGAAGGCTGAATTCTCCGCCGTTCCGCATGTACGCGGCACCTGCTCCATGGCCCGTTCGCAGAGCCCGAACTCGGCCAATTCGCAGTTCTTCATCTGCTTCACCGATGCACCGTGGCTGAACAAGCAGTACACCGTCTGGGGTCAGGTCATCGAAGGCATGGACTTCATCGACCAGATCAAGAAGGGCGAGCCGGTCAAGGATCCCGACTCGATCGTGTCTGTTCGCGTCGCCGCCGACGTCTGATCTCGACGGAATAAATTGCCCGCTCCGTCTGCCGGCGGGGCGGGCTTCGCTTTTTTGGAAAATCCATGCGCGTCGATCTCTTCGACTTCGATCTCCCGGAAGAAAATATCGCACTCAGGCCCGCCAGCCCGCGCGACAGCGCCCGGCTGCTTGTCGTCCGGCCGGAGAGTGAACTGGTGCTTGCCGATCACCGCGTGTCCGATCTGCCGGCTTTCCTGAAACCGGGCGACGCGCTGGTCTTCAACGACACCAAGGTCATACCGGCGCAGCTGGAAGGCATCCGCCATCGCGAAGGAGCGGGCGGCCAGCAGGTTTCCGCGACGCTGCATATGCGCGTCGCCCCCGATCGCTGGAAGGCCTTCGCCAAGCCTGGAAAACGCATCAAGACCGGCGACCGGATCGAATTCGGTGATAGTGGCAATGCCTGCCTGATCGGTTCGCTTGCCGCAACCGTGGAAGACAAGGGCGAGGGCGGTGAAGTCACCCTGCGCTTCGATCTTTCCGGCCCGGCACTCGACGAAGCGATCATGGCGGTCGGGCACATTCCGCTGCCACCCTATATTGCCGCCAAGCGCCCGGAAGATGCACAGGACCAAAAGGACTACCAGACCATCTATGCCCGCGAGGAGGGCGCCGTCGCGGCACCGACTGCGGGCCTGCACTTTACGCCGGAGCTTTTCGCGGCACTCGACGCCGCAGGCATCGAGCGGCATTTCGTGACGCTGCATGTCGGGGCAGGGACCTTCCTGCCGGTCAAGGCCGACGACACGACTGAGCACAAGATGCATCAGGAGATCGGCCACGTCAGCGCCGAGACAGCGGCGCGGCTGAATGCGGTGAAACGCGCTGGCGGGCGCATCGTCTGCGTCGGCACCACCTCGCTGCGGCTGATCGAAAGCGCCGCTGCCGATGACGGCACGATAAAACCCTGGAGCGGCGCGACCGGCATATTCATCACGCCGGGCTACCGCTTCAAGGCGGTCGATATGCTGATGACCAATTTCCACCTGCCGCGATCGACGCTGTTCATGCTCGTTTCGGCCTTCTGCGGTCTGGAGACGATGCGGGCGGCCTATTCCCACGCGATCGAAACCGGTTACCGCTTTTACTCCTATGGCGATTCCAGCCTTCTTTTCCGGGACAACCGATGACCGAGACTTTCCAGTTCAATCTCAAGGCCACCGATGGCGGCGCGCGGCTCGGTGAGATCACCATGCCGCGGGGCACGATCCGCACCCCGGCCTTCATGCCGGTCGGCACGGTCGGCACCGTCAAGGCCATGTATCTCGACCAGGTGCGCGATACCGGTGCCGATATCATTCTCGGCAATACCTATCACCTGATGCTGCGGCCGGGCGCCGAGCGTGTTGCGCGGCTTGGTGGTCTCCACGAACTAATCCGCTGGAAACATCCGATCCTCACCGATAGCGGCGGTTTCCAGGTCATGTCGCTGTCGGGCCTTCGGAAGCTCGACGAGAAGGGCGTCACCTTCAAGAGCCATGTCGACGGCAGCCTGCATCACATGTCGCCGGAGCGCTCGATCGAGATCCAGGGGCTGCTCGGCTCCGACATCCAGATGCAACTCGACGAATGCGTGGCGCTGCCTGCCGAACCCAAGGAAATCGAGCGGGCGATGGAACTGTCGCTGCGCTGGGCCGAGCGCTGCCGCGTCGCCTTCGGCGATCAGCCGGGCAAGGCGATGTTCGGCATCGTCCAGGGCGGCGACCAGCCCGAGCTTCGCATCCGCTCGGCGGAGGGCCTGAAACAGCTCGATCTGAAGGGTTATGCGGTCGGCGGCCTTGCCGTCGGCGAGCCGCAGGACGTCATGCTGAAGATGCTCGAAACCACGCTTCCCATTCTGCCGTTCGAAAAGCCGCGTTACCTGATGGGCGTCGGCACGCCGGACGACATGCTGAAATCGGTGGCGCGCGGCATCGACATGTTCGATTGCGTGATGCCGACCCGTTCGGGCCGCCATGGACTTGCCTTCACCCGGCGCGGCAAGGTCAATATCCGCAACGCCCGTCATGCGGAGGACATGCGGCCGCTGGACGAGGAATCGAACTGCCCGGCGGCGCGCGATTATTCCCGCGCCTACCTGCATCACCTCGTGCGCGCCGACGAAGCGCTCGGCGGCATGCTGCTCTCCTGGAACAACCTGAACTATTATCAGGACCTGATGAAAGGTATCCGCCAGGCGATCGCCGAGGGTCGGTTCGCCGATTTCTATGCCGAAACCCAGGAAATGTGGGCGAAGGGCGATATCGATCCGGTCTGATTAAAGGGCGTCAGATACCCTGGCTGGCGGTGTTGCGGATCATCCGCACGCCGTTGACCTTGTAGGACCCGTCGTCCATCAGCCGCATTTCGTAGATGGCCGTCCAGTCCTTGCCCTCCTTGGCGCTGATCATCACTTCCTGCAGCACCACTTCACCGCCGCCGATCATCTTCGAGCGGCCGAAGGCATAGTTGCCGGCATGATAGACCGGCTCGTAGGTTTTCCGCACCATATCCAGGAACCGGTCCTTATTGGGATAGAGACTGCGGATCCCGGGCGAGGCGAAGGAATAGGCTTTTTCCGCGTCGTCATGCATCAGCGCAGCGATCTGGCTGGAAATCACCGCCTGGGCATTGGCGACCGGATCCTCGGCTTTGACGGCGGTAAAGGAACAGAGAGCGAAACACAGAACGATGGCAACATATCGAACCAGCATCGGGCTTTCTCCAAGGGCGAGCACAAGAAGGCTAGCGCCTTTAGGCGCAAGGAGAAGATGGCGCCTGCAAAATTTTCGCGCAACGCCTTTCTGGAATGCAAACGAATCCGAATGATTACAGAATGATGACGTGTCGAAGCGGCCCCTGCCGCTATCCGCACGTTTTCGTGATATTCCGCCTGTGGGTGGCGCAAGGCAGCGTCCCGTTATCGCGGCTTGTCGGTATCCATCGACGCTGTCAGGAATGCAGCGGGAAATTTGATTCGCCCGGACATGCATTTCGATGAAAAATCTTTTACCGCCGGCGCTGCTTTATTTCAGCAATGCCATCCTCTTCATTTCGCTGTTCACGCGGTTGCCGGCTATCCAGGCGTCGCTTGGAATCGACAAGGCCGGCCTCGGTCTGGCCCTGCTGAGCGCACCTGTCGGCACCTTTCTCGCGTTGCCGCTGGCCGGCCGCATCAACGACCGTCTGACGCCGCGGCTGACGGCGCTCGTCACCTTGCCGATCTGCGCCCTGCTGACGCCGGCGCTGACAATCCTTCCGGTCGCCGGGTTCGTGATCTGTTTCTTTCTGTTCGGTTTTTTCCGCACCATTTTCGACGTGGCGGCCAACATGATTTCCGCCGGCATAGAGCAGCGGACGGGCCGGAAGGTACTGTCCCGCAGCCATGGTTTCTGGTCGGTCGGCCTGCTGGCCGGCTCTCTTTGTTCCGGCTTCCTCGCCGAAAAGGCGGTGACGCCCTTTGTGCAGCAGACGCTCGCCACCGGTTTCGTTATCGCCGCCTGTTTGTTCGTCTTCTGGGTTACCCCAAGAGACCCGGCACCGGAGACGCCGCCCGATCGCAAGGGATCTGCCTACGTGCTTCCCGACAGGACGATCGTGTTGATCTGCGTGATGGTTTTCGGCCTCTGCATCGTCGAGGGCGCGGTCTACGACTGGGGCATCTTTTTTCTGCGCGAACAGCTGAAGGCCGACCCGGCGATTGCCGGCGTGCTTTATGCTGCCTTTACCGTCGGTATGGGGTTGACGCGGCTTTCCGGCGACATGCTGCGGGATAGTTTCGGCCCCATGATCCTGGTGCGGGCCTCGGCCGTTTCCGTTGCTCTTGGGATTGTACTCCTTGTGGCGATGCCGAGCCTGACGCTTGCCGGCGCCGCACTTTTTCTGATCGGTTGCGGCGTGGCGCTGGCTTTTCCGCTGGCAGTCTCGACGACGATCGCGCTCGGCAAGGGCAGGCCCTCGGAAAACCTTGCGGCGCTGTCGCTGACGCTGATGCTGTCGACGATCGGCGTGCCGCCACTGCTCGGCTTCATCGCCGAGCATGTCAGCCTTGTCGCGACCTTCCTGGTATTGTTGCCCTGCGTGCTGGTCAGCTTCCTGATGGCGCCCGTCGCCGAAGGCCGCCGCCTGTCCTGGCCGCGCCGGCGGAGATAGCCCGAACGGGCCAGCCTGCGGACCCATCGGACTAGCCTGTGGGAAAGGCGGGCAGGGGCATGACCCTGCCCATAATTGGCCATAACAGTGGGCGAGGGGTTGAGACCACTGGCCTTAGCCGTTAGACAATGAAATCGGATTTGCCGAAAACAGGTGACACTGTGATCGACCCTTATGAGATGCTTGGTGTTTCGCGGGAGGCGGATGGCGTTGCCATCAAGTCGGCCTATCGCAAACGCGCAAAAACGGTTCATCCGGACGCCGGCGGCGACGTCGATGCGTTCGGAAAACTGACGGCATCCTATGAACTTCTTTGCGATCCCGTCCGCCGCAAGGTCTACGACGACACCGGTTACGACCCGGAACTCGCCGATACCAAGGATCTGCAGGGGCTGATGATTCTCGAAACGCTGGTCAACGAGATCATCCTCGACGAGCGCGAGCCAGGCAGTTTCGATCCTGTCGCCGCCATGCGCCGCAAGCTGACCGACAAGATCGTCAACGCCCGCTTCCATATTCTGGAGATGGAGCGCCATCGCGCTCGCATCCGCAACCATATCGATCGCATCGGCCGCAAGCCCAACGCGGACGTCCTAGGGCGCATGCTGAAATCCCGCTGCGTGGCGATCGACGACGCGATCGGCAAGGCCGAGACCGAGATTGGCAACATCGAGCAGGCCTATGGCATGCTGGATGGCTATTCCTACGAGGTCGAGGTGATCGAGATCAAGACCGCGGCGGAGTAGGCGTACAGCCGGTCTTGACACCCAATATAGCTTCAAGACATAGCTTCAGCCCGTTCAATCCAAAGGGTTTTCGATGGCGTTGACCATACGTGAGGCCGTCCGCGAGGATGCGGCGACATTACTCGGTTTCATCCGCGAGTTGGCGATCTACGAAAAAGCCGAGCACGAGGTCGCGGCGACCGCCGAGACGATTGGGAACTCCATCTTCGGCACCGGATCGGTGACCCATGCGCTGGTCTGCGAACAGGACGGCATTCCCATCGGCATGGCCATCTGGTTCTTCAGCTATTCGACCTGGCAGGCGAGAAACGGGCTTTATCTCGAAGACCTGTATGTGACGCCGAAGGCGCGCGGGCTCGGCGCCGGCAAGGCGCTGCTGAAACGGCTGGCGCAGATCGCCATCGACAACAATTGCGGCCGTTTCGAATGGAGCGTACTCGACTGGAACGAACCGGCGATCCGCGTCTACGAGGCGATCGGCGCCGAGCCGATGAACGAGTGGATCCGTTACAGGCTTTCCGGCGAGACGCTGAAAAGCTTTGCCGAGGGCTGATAGAGCAGGTGAGGTTGACGCTGGACCTGCGACCGTTATAAAGCCAGCGCACGGGGAAGAGTGTCCGAGTGGTTTAAGGAACCGGTCTTGAAAACCGGCGTGCGGGAAACCGTACCGTGGGTTCGAATCCCACCTCTTCCGCCATCTGCTGATTGTCCGCGCTAAGCTCGATATTCTGCGCAGCAGCTACATCGCACTCCGATCACCATCTGGCTATTATCATACGACGGTCTGGGATAGACAGTCCAACATCCACTGGACACCAAACCGATCGGTGAGTTTGCCGTAATAGCTCCCCCACGGCTGCACCGCCAGATGTGTGGTAATCTGGCCGCCATCGGCAAGCGCCGTGAATAATCGGTCTGTCGTGGCGCGATTGTCGAGGATGAGCATGTGAGCGGAGCCTCGCATCGGCTCGGCATCGTGATTGTCCGAGGCGAAGAACAGAAGACCCGGTCCCTCGAAGCGGGAGTGCATGACTTTGCCGCGCATACCTTCACAGGCGAGCGGCACTCCGTGGTCGCCGTGACGCATGAGCGCCGTGACCCGACCAAGGCCACATCTGGTATAGAAGTCGAGCGCTGCTTCACACTGGGTCGTGAAAAAGAGATAGTTGGCAAGCTGCATGGCATGGCCTCCAATGAGATACCAGACTGCGAAATCTTCGCATTTCGCAGTCCAGCCTTGAGGAATTTAGAGATGCGAAACGCTACAGAGGGACACCAGTGCCCGCTATGGCCTCGATCAAACTGGCATTGTCGTAGCTGCGGCCGGCGATGCCCCAGGCTCCTTGGGGAGCGTAGACTATGTTTGACCAGATATGTTCACGCTTCAGCCGTCCCCCGGCCGCCTTTTCGACGATATCCGTTGCCTTCTCGATAAAAGCGCTTTTCGCCTCAGGCGTCGCCAGGGCGATCTCGGGGAGCTTAAGTTCGACAAAAGCTGCCGCCACCACCTTGCCACCGGCAAGTATATGTTCCTTCGGCAACACGTTGATCGAGCCGACGATGTTGGCCGTCATGAAGGCATTCCCGGTCAGACCCGAGACTTCGAGAATCGCGTCTGCTAGTCCGGAAAAGGCCTCGGCCTGCGATTGTGGCGATAGCAGGCCTTCGGGCACGGTGAGCGTAATGGGCATGGAGTTCTCCTCATTTGAACAGGAAAGGCATTTGATATATACCGAATGCTCTCTATTCATAAACACCGATCACTCTTTATTCAAGCGATAAAGAGAGATCACTCTCAATGAGGACGGCATGCGCTACAGCCCGGAGCATAAGCAGGAGACCAAATCGAAGATCGTGGCGGCGGCGGGCCGGGTTTTCCGGAAGGAGGGCTATGGCGGCGGCGGCATCGAAGCATTAACCAAGGCCGCTGGCGTGACCAACGGCGCCTTCTATGGGCACTTTAAGTCCAAGAGCGAAGCTTTCCGCACCGCCGTGCTGTCAGGCTTGGAAGAGTTGCGGCAAGGGATTGCCGCGCTCAAAGGCAGCGAACAGACAAACTGGCTGACGACCTTTGTGGGATTCTATCTTGGTTACAAACGGACCTGCGATCTTGGCGAAAGCTGTGCCTTGCCGAGCCTGTCCACCGACGTGATGCGCGCCGATGACGATACGCGCGCTGCTTATACGGCAGAGCTGAAGCGTCTCGTCGAAGAGGTCGCCGCAGGGTTGCCGGAGAATGATGCTCCAAGCACGTCCGCCGGTTCGCGAAAAGATCAGGCTATCGTCCTGCTCGCCATGCTCAGCGGAGGCGTTACGCTTGCCCGAGCCGTATCGGACCCGGAGTTGTCGAACCGCATCGCCCACCTCGTAGGGCAGGCAGCGTTACGCTTGGCCGGCCCGAAGGCGTTGGACAGCGCGCATTCAGGTTCTGCCGACCATTGAAGTTGTGCGGCGTTAGAGGGCTATAGCGTACATGTCGTGCCCATCTTCGTTTGTAGGCGTATCACGACACCGCGCAGCGATAGCTTACCTCTTGTCACCGCGGCTCCACGGATAGGCTCAGGTAGGTCGGATCGAATTCCGCCACCTCCTGCAAGCGCTCCCAGTCGAGAATGGTGATCGTCTGGTTGGACCAGGAGATCAGGCGTTCTCGCCTGAGCGTCTGGATGACGCGGTTCATGTGGACGAGCGACAATCCCAGGACGTCGGCCATTTCGCTCTGCGAGAGCGGGAGGTGAAAGCTCCAGCCGTTGGTGCGGCGGACCACGTCCAGCCGGACATAGAGTTCGCAAAGAATGTGGGCGAGGTGCGAAACTTTGGAGCGCCGCCCCATGGCGACGATCCAGGCGCGGTGGATCGAGCCGTGGATCAGCGTATCGAGCCACAACATCCGGGTCAGGTGCGGATGCTGTTCCGTCACCTGCTTCAGGTCTGAATGGTCACAAAGGCTGACATGGCATGGGGAAAGCGCGACGACGCCGTGGTCCATGGTTTTCAGCAGGAAGGCGTGCAGGTCGACGAAATCCCCGGCGACGTGGATTGCCGTGATCTGCCGCGTGCCTTCCGCCGTCAGTTTGTATCGGGCAGCGAACCCGTCGACGAGCAGGCTGCTGTAGCCGGGCCTCGATCCCTCGGCGACGAAATCCTCTCCCGCCAGAAAACGCCGTTCACGGCCGACGATGCGCCTGAGAATGTTGCGCTCTTCATCGGTAAGAACGTCGTGCTGTTCGAGGTTGAGAAGTAGAGAGTCGATCACGGTTATCCTCGGCGGGGCATCAATATCGAGGTAAAGAACGGATGAGGAGGCTATATAGATCCATCGGAAAGACTGACCCCTGGCCGGGAACAAATGCCTGCAAAGGAAATTCGGGACGATAAATACTCAGGGCAGTGAGCATGGCATGGCGCGATACTTCTTCGATTTGATCAACGGTGACGGACCTGTGCGTGACAATGAGGGCCAGGAAATATCGACTCGCAAGGAGATCAGCCGCGAGGTCAGCCGGATCTTGGCGGACATTGCCCGCGAGGAGTTCCCCGAGCGGGGGAAGGGGGCGATCTCGATCGAAGTCCGTAACGAACATGGTCAGCCGGTGTTTACCGGGCGCCTGTCGTTCCAGACGCAGTGGCATGATGAACCGGAACTCTGACTATGTAACCTCGAAGTTATTCGGGGTGTACTTGGCTTTTAAAGCAGCCGTTATTTACGCATCATTAACCATATTGAATAGAATTTTATCTATGTGTCCAATTTCACTCGCATTTTCGCCACGTTGCCAGCAAAAGTTCATTTCCATTAAGTCCGCGGCATAGGGGTATGTCTCGGATCGGTTCAATGGCTGTGAAAAGTGGCGCGGTTACGAGGACCGTTTGCGGCGTATCGCAGTGAAGGCGGCATGGGACGGATGAGTTTGGGTTTGAGTGGCGGCAAGCTTTCGCTGGGTGCGAAATGGCTCGGGATGACGATGGTCTGTGCAGGGATGGCGTCCTGCGCCACGACCGAGGCACCGAAATCGAAACCCCGCAGCAAAGAGTATTTCTCCGAAAAGGAATATGGCGTTAAGGCGAGCCCGCGCGTGGTCGGCGACGGCCGGCCCGTGCCGAAGGGTGGCGGCCGGTTCATGGTCGGCCAGCCCTATGAGGTGAAGGGCCAGACTTACGTTCCGAAGGAAGATCCGAATTACAACAGGAGCGGTCTTGCCTCCTGGTACGGCTCGGCGTTTCACGGTCGCCTGACTGCCAACGGCGAAGTTTACGATAGCGACCACCTGTCTGCAGCGCATCCGACCTTTCCGCTGCCGAGTTATGCCCGCGTGACCAATATCGACAACGGCACCTCGGTCATCGTCCGGGTCAACGACCGCGGTCCGTATCATCCGGGCCGCATCATCGACGTCTCCGACAAGACGGCCGAGTTGCTCGACATGAAGCGGATCGGCACGGCGCATGTGAACGTGCAATATGTGGGCCGCGCCCGCATGGACGGGAAGGACATGCCGTTCCTGATGGCGTCCTACATCCGCAAGGGCGACCGCCTGCCGTCGATCCGGCCGGAAGGCCAGATCGCAACCGGCGTCATGGTCGCGTCGAACCAGACGCTGGGCGACCAGCTCCAGAGCTACGGCTCGGCCATGCCGCGGCCGATGGCGCT
>NZ_JALBGW010000219.1:0-6431 GCF_023006485.1 Neorhizobium sp. BETTINA12A | reverse complement strand
GGCACGCGCGGCGCCGGCAGATCTGCGGCATGCCGAGAGCATCGGCGAGGCGGCGGCTGACGCGGTCTTCGAGCGGTGCAGGCTGCTCGCTGGGTAGTCGTTCTTCGGGCAATCGCTTTGTGGCCATGGGTTCCTCGGTCTGTCTCGGCATATGGAGGGGAAGGGCGGGATCCATCGGACACACTCTTCCCTTGGCGATCCTCGGTTTTCGCTTCGTCATCCTCGGGCGAGCAAAGCGAGACCCGAGGATCGGACGGGGCGCTGAAAGCTGCCTCGTAAAGTAAGTAATAAGTGACACCTCTCAGCGCCCCGTTCGGCGGTTTATGCCCGCGACTTCGGTCCCTCTGCGATGACGGGGGTTGTGGGAACGGTTGCGTGCCCCTCCGAAAGAGGGCGTCATGCACGCTCGCAGACCAGGATGCCGCAGGCCATGACTGCCGCCCGGCATCGTCTTCCACCTGCGCCGCACAATCCGGGTTTTTGAAAAACCCTCGGACGCCGCGCGACGCTACCCCATCACCCTGTGTGCCTCACAGGCACGCCCGACGCACCATGACGGAAAACGAAACGAGAAGTCGGTCCGACAGCTTCTCACCCGTCCCGCGTCGCCGGAGGGAGACCATTTTCCGCGGACCCGAACGCCAAGGTTTCGCGTCTTGCCCTTGACGTCCGCGCCGGTCCCGCCTCGCCGGCACGCCTGCCGGTGTATCCGCGACGGAACGGGGGGATTTTAGGCACGGGCCGGGAGGGCGGGGATGGGAGAGGACGTGGATTGGGGTTAAGCTGCTGAAAAGGTTGGAGGAGATGTTCGGCAGCATCCCCGTATCGGACAAGGCGAAATGCTAGCTCTCCTCCTCATCCCTGTGCTTGTCACAGGGATCCAGCCGCCGTGCGTCTGCACGGCGAGAGGATATTTTTCGGGTCGAGGGCGAGGGAAGTAGAGTCTTACGCGCCGCCGACGCGGCGCTGCTGGATTCCTGTGACAGGCATAGGAATGAGGAAGGAAAGGTACCGCCGAAAGGCCGCGGGGGAGAAGTCCGGGCCGGAAAAAGGAGAAGTGGGGCCCCGCCGCGTAAAACCCGCCCCCTACTGCCCCAAAAGGTCGCGAAGGCTCCAGGGGTCGTCGCCGGACTGGTCGGCGATGTCGTCCACCTTCCAGCCGCCGTTTTCGCGCACCAGCGTGTAGAAGAGCGTCGCCGAGCGCTTGCCGTTGCGGAAGGACACTTCCAGTTCGGCCCTGTTGCCGAGGACGATCGGCGGGGAAAGCTGGACATTGCTGGCGACGCCGTCCTGCCCGGCAAGGATCGGATCGAAATCCACCGCCTCACCATTCGCCGTCAGGCTCTCGTTGAGCGCATCGGAAAAATAGGCGGAATAGGGCGAGGGCGCATCGTCCTCGGCCGGGTCGATCGTGTCGGCATAAAGGGATTTGATCAGCGCCTGCGGCGATTTGTAGACCCGCGCCTCGGCGCCGGCCGCAGCCAGCAGGGAAAACAGCAGTCCAAAGACGATGGCCGGCATGCGCATGGATGAGTCGTTCCCCGTTTGGATGTGAGGGGATGTTTAGGGGATGGAGGGGTGGAAGGATAGTGGGTGGTGGGGAAGTTGGGGAACCCAGGCGGATGCAAGAAGCGGTGAGGTTATTGAGGGAATTCAATATCGCGCTGGCGAGGAGGCAAATGGAGTTGCCGAATAATACTAATCTGTTCCTCCCCGTATTTGCGTATCATCCGCTCGAGAAAATCCGGCTCACAGTCATAAGCAAATGCCAAATACCCCTTAAGTTTTCCCGCATCCTTCTCAGATAGTTGTCCAATGGAATATTTATGAATCATCGAAGAGATCATTCTCTTGCGATCGCGTCCAATCGAGATTTCCTCGTCTGGTGTGATGTTTAGACCGGTAATATTACGTCTATGAGCAGTCGTATATAACCCACGTTTATCGCCGTTAAAAGTAAGCTTGGGGTATTTTGACTTGGCAATTGCACTCTTAAGGCGCTTCTCCAATAGCAAAACGGTTTCAATTTTGTCTGCAGACAATGTGATATCGTCGGCATAGCGCGTGTAGGTTGCGCCAATTTTCTCTGCAGATCGCGTGAGTTTTTCGTCCAAGTCAAACATTATCAGGTTCGATAGGACTGGTGATGTTGGTGCGCCGATTGACAAACAGGCGGGTTTAGAAGTACCGCGCCCCCAAAACAATACACGTGTGCAGAGGCCTACATCATCTTGTGACAAACTATGAAAATTTTCCTGTGCGTATAGTGTCCAATCCCTTGGCTTTATGCTGTGAAAAAAATCTTTGAAGTCACATTTGAGAATAACTCTATTATTTCTATGAATAGAAGCATTATTTTTTATCGAGGCCCCGTTTTTGTAAGCTGTTGCTGAGGCGTGAATTGTCCCTTTGCTTAAAATATTGGCTTGAATATAGCGTTGAATGACTTTGAGGTCGCGAGAGGGCTGAGCTATCAGGCGTTCTCCACCTGATTTCTTTGCGATGGTGAATTGCTTGTAGCGTGCGGGACTAGTCGCGATAATTCGACGTAAGTCAGGGGCGCTCAGCCCCGTAAAAAACAAGAGATCCTCAAATAGCGACATCAATCGGCCTCCATTACCGACGCGACATGACGAAGCACATGAGTAGGTGGTCGCAAATCTCTTTTAACGGCCTCTGTAACCTCCAGTTTTCTTCTGACTGTATCTCGATCAGCCGTTTGCGCTTTATAGCTGTAACGGGCAAAAGGGTCTTGTTCAGTAAGAGGATGCCAGTATGCTTTGTTGCTATAGGTATATTTGTCAATCCACCCTGCTATTTTCATGCAATATAGTTTATTTTTCACCTCTTTTTGAGCTATGTTGTTTCCCATATCTAGAAGATATCGATGTAATTCAGAGATACCAATTGCTCTTGAGAGATGGATAACCCACAATATTTTTATAAAAAGAGAGAATTCGGTGCTGTTTCTTAAAAGAAATTGCGTTGGTCTTGATTTTATTTGATTGTTAATAAACTTTTGAATTTCATGAAAATGGCTACTAACGGAGCTTTTAATAATCTCGCCGTCTCGCCTAGTTCTCCAGGGAAAAGCAGCTATTCGCGCCTCATCTTCCGTCAGAACCTTTTGAATTGGCCCAAATCTAACGAAGGATTCCTGCTCAAAGTGAGCTGTGGTCATTATTACGGATAACGCAGGCCGGATTTGGTCAGACGTAGCAAACGCTCCAAGTTCGGCCAAAGAGCCGGCGCTTTCTGCAATGAGAAGAACCATCGAAGAAATAACCGCAATATCTTCTTCAAAGGTGATGAGGTCTGAATATTCTGTATCTCGATATAGTTGATTGGCTTCCTCCGCCAATACTATTTTTGCTTTTATCTTGTTTTGAAGTCCCCGTGTCTTGAGAAGATATTTTCTCAGGCTGGCGGGTTTTCCGTCCAACCCTGCCATATGTCCGCCGCACAGAAAAACAAACGGCTTGACTCTACGGACGTGCACAGCGTCGAGATCGATGTCGTTATATAAATTTAGCAACGGTGCTGGCAGGGGCAATTAGAACTCTTTACCTCTGAAGGCGGGAAGAAGATCGAGAGTTCACCGGTGGTAACGAGGCGCAAGCCGAGAGGTGGACTCTCGAGCTTCTTCCTGCCGATAAACGCTCACAATGTCATTACCGTCTGGCTTAACGCCCGACGGAACCATCACCAAAGTGATGGCTCAAAACGCGTAAAGAGTTGTGAGATGATACTGTGTATTATTCAACTGTCAATTGATCCGAGGGGCGAGAACACTCTATTTTTAAACTATCGGCTGGCTTCCATTTTATGGCAGTCAGAAGTCCTCAATCAACGATAGTTCACCGCCCAGGCCGCCCGGTCTTCCCCTTCGTCCGGCTCTTCCGCTTCTGCTCGCCCGCATCCTCATAACTTCCCGCACCGACCTTGCCGCGCACGAGGGGGCGGGGGTCGTCGGTGGATCCTCGGGTCGGGCCCGAGGATGACGGCGGAGAGGTTGCCGATGACGGCGGAGAGGTTGAGGATGACGGTTTTGGCGGAAGCTTGCCGGTGACCGGTTTTTCGGTGCGGCCGACGGTCATTTCGTCGAGGTCGTTCTTGCGGAACAGCGATGGCTTGGCGGGCTCGGATATGTCGCGGCCCATGTCGTCGAGGTTGGGTTTGGCGAAGAGGGATTTGGCGTTGGGAGCAAGATCGCCCCCCTCTGGCCTGCCGGCCATCTCCCCCACGGGTGGGGAGATCGACTCGCGGCGGGGTTTTGCTCCGCCTTTGCCGTTTCCAGCCTTGCCACTGCCGCCTTCGATGGCGCGGGCCTCGTCGCGGGCGATCGGGTCGTCCATGACGGCGAGTTCGGCGGCCTTGAGGCGTTTGATTTCGTCGCGCAGGCGGGCGGCCTTTTCGAAGTCGAGGTCGGCGGCGGCGTCGCGCATCGATTTTTCCAGCGCATTGAGATGGGCCTGCAGATTGTTGCCGACCAGGTGGCCGCCATCCGCAAAGCCCTTGCCGGAGACGCCGGAAATGTCGGCGCGGACGTGGTCGCGCTCGTAGACCGAGTCGAGGATGTCGGAGATCCTGGCCTTCACCGATTCCGGTGTGATGCCGTTGGCGGTGTTGTATTCCATCTGCTTTTCGCGGCGGCGGGCGGTTTCGTCCATGGCGCGCTGCATCGAGCCGGTGATCTTGTCCGCATAGAGGATGACCTTGCCATCGACGTTACGCGCGGCTCGCCCGATGGTCTGGATAAGCGACGTCTCCGAGCGCAAAAATCCTTCCTTGTCGGCGTCGAGGATGGCGACGAAGGCGCATTCGGGAATGTCGAGGCCCTCGCGCAGAAGGTTGATGCCGACCAGCACGTCGAAAGCACCCAAGCGAAGATCGCGGATGATCTCGATGCGCTCCAGAGTGTCGATGTCCGAGTGCATGTAGCGGACGCGCACGCCCTGTTCGTGCAGGTATTCGGTCAAATCTTCGGCCATGCGCTTGGTGAGCACCGTACATAGCGTGCGATACCCCTTGGCGGCGGTCTCGCGGATCTCGCCGAGCACGTCGTCGACCTGGGAGCGGGCAGAGCGGACTTCCACCGGCGGGTCGATCAGGCCCGTGGGGCGGATCACCTGTTCGGCGAACACGCCGCCGGATTGTTCCATCTCCCAGTTGCCGGGCGTGGCCGAGACGGCGACGGTGAGCGGGCGCATCGCATCCCATTCCTCGAAGCGCAGCGGCCGGTTGTCCATGCACGACGGCAGGCGGAAACCGTATTCGGCGAGCGTCGCTTTTCGGCGGAAGTCGCCCCGGTACATGCCGCCGATCTGGCTGACCGAGACATGGCTCTCGTCGATGAACAGCAGGGCGTTGTCGGGGATGTATTCGAACAGGGTCGGCGGCGGCTCGCCGGGATTGCGGCCGGTCAGGTAACGCGAATAGTTCTCGATGCCGGCGCAGGAGCCGGTCGCCTCCAGCATCTCGATATCGTAGCGGGTGCGCTGCTCCAGCCGCTGCGCTTCGAGCAGGCGGCCGCCCTTTTCGAGTTCGGCGAGCCGCAGCTTCAGCTCTTCCTTGATCGCCTTGATGGCGCCGTTCAGCGTCGGGCGCGGGGTGACGTAGTGCGAGTTGGCGTAGATTTTTACCGACTTCAGGTCGCCGACCTTGTGGCCGGTCAGCGGGTCGAACTCGGTGATCGCGTCGATCTCGTCGCCGAACATCGAGATACGCCAGGCGGCATCCTCAAGGTGGGCCGGGAAGATTTCGATCGTGTCGCCGCGCACGCGAAAGGAGCCGCGCACGAAATTGATGTCCTGGCGCTTGTATTGCTGGGCCACCAAGTCTGCCAACAATTGACGTTGATCCAATCGGTCGCCGACCGACATCTGGAAGGTCATCGCCGTATAGGTCTCGACCGAGCCGATACCGTAGATGCAGGAGACCGAGGCGACGATGATGCAGTCGTCGCGCTCCAGCAGCGAACGGGTGGCGGAGTGGCGCATCCGGTCGATCTGTTCGTTGATCGAGGATTCCTTCTCGATGAACGTGTCGGAGCGCGGCACATAGGCTTCCGGCTGGTAATAGTCGTAATAGGAGACGAAATATTCGACAGCGTTGTCGGGGAAGAAGTTCTTGAACTCGGAATAGAGCTGCGCGGCCAGCGTCTTGTTGGGGGCGAGAATGACGGCCGGGCGCTGGGTCGCCTCGATCACCTTGGCCATGGTGAAGGTTTTTCCCGAGCCGGTGACGCCGAGCAGCACCTGGGAGCGCTCGTTGTCGTTGATGCCGGCCACCAGGTCGCGGATGGCGGTCGGCTGGTCGCCGGCGGGCTCGTAGTCGGAGGACATGCGGATGGTCACGCCGCCCTCGGACTTTTCCGGCCGGGCGGGGCGGTGCGGCGTCCACAGCTTGCCGTCCTTGAACAGCGGATTGCC
>NZ_JALBGW010000218.1:0-6434 GCF_023006485.1 Neorhizobium sp. BETTINA12A | reverse complement strand
CGATTCCGGCGCCATGCACGGGCCGGTGCGCAACTGGGTGCCGCGGCTGCATCCCGACGACCGCGACCGTTTTCGCGCGACGCTGGACGTGCTGCTGGAACACCGCCGCGGCCGGCTGAACCATGAATTCCGCATCCGCGCCGAGGACGGGCATTTCCACTGGCTGCAGATCCGCGCCCGGCCGGTGCTCGGCTCCAACGGCGAAATCATCCGCTGCGTCGGTACAATCATCGACGTCACCGAGCAGAAGAACTCCGTCGAACGGCTGCTGCAGGATGCGATGCATGACAACCTGACCGGCCTGCCGAACCGCCAGGTCTTCCTCGACCGGCTGCAATCGGTGCTGACGCTGGCGCCGGGCGGCGATACCGTGCGTCCGACTGTGATGGCGATCGACATCGACCGTTACAAGCAGGTCAATGACTCACTCGGCATCGCGGCCGGCGACAATATCCTGATCGCGCTGACCCGGCGCCTGCGCCGCCTGCTGAAGCCGCAGGATACGCTGGCGCGGCTTGCCGGCGACCAGTTCGGACTGATCCTGGTTTCGGAGCGCGATCCGGCCAAGGTAGCGGATTTTGCCGATGCGGTTTCCAAGGCGATCATGGTGCCGATCAACTTCGCCAACCGCGAGATCATCCTCACCGCCTCGATCGGCCTCTCCTCCTGGGTCGACCAGCAGGAGAGCGCTTCGGGCATGCTGGCCGACGCGGAACTTGCCATGTACCGGGCGAAACGCGCCGGCGGCAACCGCGTCGAGCCCTTCCGCCCCGCATTCCGTGCCGCCGGCGCCGACAAGCTGCAGATCGAAACCGACCTTCGCCGGGCCATCGAACGCAAGGAGCTGTTTCTTGCCTATCAGCCGATCATCCGCCTGAAGGACGGCGAGATTGCCGGGTTCGAAGCGCTGATGCGCTGGGATCATCCCAAGCGCGGCAGCATTCCGCCGTCGGAATTCATTCCGATTGCCGAGATGTCGGACTTGATCGGCCCGCTCGGCCTGTTCGCCATCGACCGTGCCGCCTCGGACCTGATGGTCTGGCAGCAGCAGACGGGCGACCTGCCGGTGTTCGTATCGGTCAACCTGTCGAGCGCGCAGCTGCTCAACGCAGACCTTTATAACGACGTGCGGGCGCTGCTGCAGAAGACCCAGGTCAACCCGGGCCAATTGAAGCTCGAGCTCACCGAATCGCTGATGATGGAGAACCCGGAACAGGCGCGGCTGGTGCTCGGCAAGCTCAAGGAGACCGGCCTCAGCCTGGCGCTCGACGATTTCGGCACCGGCTATTCGTCGCTCGCCTACCTCACGCAATTCCCGTTCGACACGATCAAGCTCGACAAGGCGCTGGTCCGCAATGCGACGGAAAAGCGGGCCGTGCTGCTGCGTTCCGTGATCGCCATGGCCCGCGCGCTGGAGATGACCGTGGTGGCGGAGGGTGTCGAGACCGACGAGGATGCGGCGGAACTCGCCAAGATGGGCTGCCATTTCGGCCAGAGCTATCTGTTCGGCCCACCTGCCCCGGCAGACGCCGTGCTGCGGCTTCTGAAAGAGCGCTTTCCGCTGACCAAGCGGGCCTGAAGCGTACTGCGCCTGGATCCGCCGCCTGTCGCGGACCGGTAATAGCATCACAGGATGCATAGCCCCCAGGACATGAGAAATCCACGCAGCCACTCCGAGTCCGGCGAAACCGCTTCGAGGCCTTCCGTTCCCGCTTGACTCATCCATAGCTCTCTGGCTATACGTTAATTCATAGCCAACGAGGTATGGATCCAGTGTCGGACGCTCACGATGTGCTCTTCAGAACGCTCGCCGACCCCACGCGTCGGGCAATCTTCGAACGGCTGTGCCGGGAAGGCGAGAAGACGGTCGGGGTGCTCACGGCGCAGGCCGGGGTTTCGCAGCCGGTCGTCTCGAAACATCTCGGGTTGCTGAAGCGCGCCGGGCTGGTGCGCGATCGTCATGAAGGCCGCCAGACGCATTACAGCGCACAGCTCGGCGCACTCGCCCCGCTGGTCGACTGGACAAGCGAGATGGCCGGGTTCTGGCAAAACCGCTTCGACAAGCTCGAAGACCTGCTCAAAAGGATGGACCAATGAACGAGACCTCGACCGAAACCCGCACCGTCGTTGTCGAACGCGATATTCCTCACCCGGCGGAAAAGGTCTGGCGTGCGCTGACGCAACAGCACCTGATCGAGGAATGGCTGATGAAGAACGATTTCCAGCCGGTCGTCGGGCACCGCTTCAAGCTTCGCGGCGAATGGGGCGGCGTGCTGGACTGCGAGGTGCTGGCCGTGGAGCTTCATAAAAGGCTCTCCTACACCTGGGACCATGCGCATGACGATGCGGCCTACGATCTCAAAAGCGTGGTGACCCTGACGCTCACCCCGACCCGCACCGGAACCCATCTGCGCATGGAGCAGTCCGGCTTCCGGCCCGAACAGAAGCTCGCCTACAACGGTGCCCGCCACGGATGGCAGGGGTTCCTTGGCGCGCTGGAGACGGTTTTGGCGGGGATCGATTGAGGTCTGGCGACAAGGCCCGGATTTTTTACAGGGCGGCAGGGCCGCTCGTTTCAGAGGAGGTATTACCGTTGAACTGGAATTCGTTGACCCGGCAGGTCCACCGCTGGCTGTCGATCGTCTTCACGATCACCGTCGTCGCCAATTTCGTCGCCATGGGCTTCGGGGAACCGCCCTTGTGGGTGGTCTATTCTCCCCTGCTCCCGCTCTTCCTGCTATTGTTCAGCGGCCTATATCTGTTTGCGCTGCCTTATGCCCGCCGCGGCGGGCAAGGTGTTCGTGGATAGGAGGAAAGCGAATGGCCGGCAAAGCGTCCAAAACGCCCGTGAATATTGCCAGGGCATCCACCGGTGATGCCGGTGCGCCGCCGGTGCTCCTCTCGGGCGGCAATCCGCAGATCGCCAAGGGTTATGGCGACGCCCCGGTACAGGCCTATATCGCCGCCATGCCGGGCTGGAAAAGCGAAGTCGGGCGCCGCCTCGACGCGCTTGTCACCAGCACCGTCCCCAACGTCTACAAGGCGGTCAAATGGAACTCGCCGCTCTACGGCATCGAGGGCGACGGCTGGTTCCTCGGCATCCATTGCTTTGCCAAATACATCAAGCTGGCCTTTTTCCGCGGCGCCTCGCTCAGTCCAATCCCTCCCGGCACCTCCAAGACGCTGCAGACGCGCTACGTCCATATCCATGAGGGAGACGAACTCGACGAAGCGCAGCTTGCCGATTGGGTGAAGCACGCCAGCCAGTTGCCCGGCGAACGAATGTAGCAACGGGCGAAACGCAACAGCATGAAGGGAGCGACGGCAACCATGGAAACGATGAAAAGCAGTTCGACGGACAGCCAAGCCTCTCCGGCGCAGCTGATCGACGCGCGGATCAGCGAGCTTGGCGATTGGCGGGGCGAGACGCTCGCTCGTGTCCGGTCTCTGATCAAGCAGGCAGAACCCGGCGTGGTCGAGGAGTGGAAGTGGCGAGGGGTTCCGGTCTGGGAACTGGGCGGGATCATCTGCACCGGCGAGACCTACAAGAATGCAGTGAAACTGACCTTTGCCAAAGGGGCTTCGCTGGAGGATCCGTCGGGCCTCTTCAACTCCAGCCTCGACGGCAATACCCGGCGCGCCATCGATTTCCACGAGGGTGACAAGATCGATGAAGAGGCGCTGAAGGCACTTATTCGCGCCGCCGCGGCACTGAATTCCGCCCGGTCCCAAAAGAAGCCGAAGAGCGCCTGATCGGGGGTTTAACTGTTAGACCGGCCCCGATCATTTCCCACGCCGCAGCGGCGCAGCCTTCTATCGGGACGACACCCTCGGGATCTATCGAGGGACAAAAACTAGTAATAATAACGGGTAATAAATAAGATACGTCGTCGTTTGTCAGGAATGAGAGGCGAAAAGCGCTGTTTCAATACGGTGCAGCCTCCCCAAAAATATGAAAATGCATATTTCGAGTTGACGAAATCGTGATCTTGCCCCCTAATTCCCAGGGGTCTCTGAATGCGCCCCACAAACTACACCCCGCCTTTCGATCCACCGAAAGGCGGGTTTTCTTTTTTCCGGCGGTGCTCTATCCCCTCCGGGAATGGATCAGCCGGTGGATATATTCGAGCTTCACCATGACGGCCTGCGACAGCACGAACGGGTAGAGATCCGGCTGGCCCATCGAGCGGTGGATGCTGTTGAGCGCCATGCTGAACGGCACCCAAGCGGAGACAAGCTGCTCCGCATCACGCGCCGCATAGGGGTTGAAGGCCACTTCCGCCGCCATTTCCGCATGGCCGCGAGGCTCGATCACCATGCCGTAGGCACGGGCGGTCTCCAGCGTGTCGACGATATGCAGATAGTGGGCGAAACACTCGGCAAAATCCTCCCAGGGGTGGGTGCTGGCATAGGTGCTGATGTAGAAATCCTGCCAGCCGGGCGGCGGGCCCTGTTCATAATTTCTCTGCAGCGCCGTGCCGTAATCGAGGTTCTCGTCACCGAAGATGGCGCGGAATTCCTCCAGCCTGCCGCCGTCGCGCACCAGCTTGTCCCAGACATAATGACCGGTCTCATGGCGAAAATGTCCGAGCATGGTGCGATAGGGCTCGTTCATCGAGACGCGCACCTGCTCGCGGGTCGCATCGTCAGCCTCGGCGGCTCGGATCGCGATCAGCCCGTCTTCGTGACCGGTCATGGCCGGTACGACGGTCCCGTCCGGCTGCACCGCGTCGATCAGGAAATCGAAGACGAGGCCGCCCTGGGGATCCTCGTCGCGATTGGTGTGCGGCAGGTTCCAGCGCAAAAGCGAATAGAAGAGATGCCGCTGCGCCTGGCTGATACGCCGCCACTGGCTGAGGCCGACCTCGGTCGAGGCATCCGGAACCAGTCGGTTATGCCGGCATGCGGGGCAGAACGGATGCGGATCGTCGGCGCTGACCGTCCAGTTGCAGATGTCCATCGCCGCATTGGCGCAGTGTCGAACCTTGTAGTCCGGCCGGGCGACAAGATGCCATGTTTCCTCCCCCTCATCCTGCACCAGCGCATGCATGGCCAGATGCTCCGGGACGAAAGCCAGCCGATGGCCGCAGTTGACGCAGGAGCGGTTGTCGAAATGGATGGTCTGGCCGCAATGATCGCAGTCGTAGAGGCGCATGGAAAATCCGTCGGTTTCAAAGGAGCGGATACAGAAAACCTGCTCCGGCCGGAGCCGGAACAGGTTCGCATTCTAAGCTTGTAGCGTAACCGTTACATGCGGTCGACAACGCCCTTTGCGGCATCCTTGACCTTGCCCTTGGCTTGCTGCGCACGGCCCTTGGCTTCCTGGCCGGCACCCTTCGCCTTGAGCTTCGGATTGTCGGTCATGTCGCCGGCCGCCTGCTTGACCTTGCCTGCCATTTCATTGGCCTTGCCGGCCATCTTGTCACTGGTGCTGCCCATCATGCTTCTCCTTCACGAGGACGTCCATCGTCCTGCGGGGAAAACAACTCCGGGCTGGGGGCTTCGTTCCGCAAATCTTTTCAAATTGAACGATCAGGCGTGGCCGGCTTCGCTGGAGAGCATTTCCGGGCTGACACCGAGCAGCGCAAGGGCACGTTCGTATTTGCCTTCCAGCGCCCGGTCGAAGATCAGTTCGTCGCTGGCAGGGCAATTCAGCCAGCCGTTATTGGCAATTTCGAGCTCCAGTTGGCCGGCGCCCCAGCCGGCATAACCGAGCAGCATCGTGGCGCGCGCCGGTCCCCGCCCGTCGCAGATGGCGCGGATGATATCGAGCGTGGCGGTCAGCGAGATGTCGTCACTGACGGGAATGGAGGATTCGCTGACAAAGTCGTCCGAATGCAGCACGAAGCCGCGGCCGCTCTCGACCGGACCACCCGAGAGGATCGGGAAATCGCGGGTCTGCACCGGCAGCATGATCGCATCGGCCTGATCCATGATCTTCAGGTGGAGGAGAACGTCCGTGAAGGAAATCTGCTGGGCGCGATTGATGATGAAACCCATCGCGCCGGCCGCCGAATGGGCACATATATAAACCACGGCACGAGTGAAATTGCCGTCCTGCATGCTTGGCATGGCAATCAGGAACTGTCCGTCCAGGAAGCCCCGTTCGCTCTTGTCCCCGAGGGTCGAGAAAGACATGATGCCTCCAGCCTGCCTTCCGGCCCGGCCAACGGACAGGAAAGCGTCGATTGCAATTCCATCAAGATGGGGCAGTCCGACCGATCAATCAACTGAAAATGATCGACTTGCGTGGCGTCGTGACTGGTTCAAACAAGGCCAATCGGTTAAACGCTTGGTCGATGAAGAGAATTTCGCTGTGCAGCATGCCGTCCCGCGCGCCGACCTTGGTCGCCGCCTGCATCACTGTGGCCGCTGTCCTGGGCATTGCCTCGATGAGCCGCGCCGAGACCACGCCGTGGGCGAGCAACGAGGGC
>NZ_JALBGW010000217.1:0-6472 GCF_023006485.1 Neorhizobium sp. BETTINA12A | reverse complement strand
GTGAGCGTTTCCGGCGAGACCCCGCCCCAGGCGGCGTCCGCCGGCAGGATCATGGTCGAGACGCCGCGATTGGCAAGCGCCGCCACATAGCCTTCTTCGGTGCGGCGGCGAATGTCGGCTGGGCCGCTCGCGCGTCCAACCCAATGGGACATCGGCCGGGCCAGGCTTTCGATATCGCTGGTCAGCGGCGCGTCATATTGAAGGTGATAGGAGGCATGATCGCCGACGATGTTCAGCATCGGTGTGCGGGCGCGGCGGGCGTTGTGGAGGTTGGCGAGACCATTGGCGAGGCCCGGGCCGAGGTGAAGGAGGGTGGCGGCAGGCTTGTCCGCCATGCGGGCATAACCGTCGGCAGCGCCCGTCACGACGCCTTCCGACAAGCCGAGGATGCAGCGCATCGCGGGCTTGCGGTCGAGAGCGGCGACGAAATGCATCTCCGATGTGCCGGGATTGGCAAAGCAGACGTCGACGCCGTTCACCAGAAGGACGTCACACAGCATATCGGCGCCGTTCATGCGCTTTTCCTTATCTTTGCAGCGTTCCCAAAGGCCACTGCGACCAAGAGAAACCGCAGGCCGGATCGGTCCTGCGGTCAGCGGCGATGAGTGAGGCTCAGGCGGCTGCCGAAGCGGTGGCGTCGGAGAACGTTGCTTCGATCGAAGCTTCGAGAATGGCGAGCCCTTCCTCCAGAACCTCCCACTCGACGGTGAGCGGCGGCAGCAAACGGATCACATTGAAGCGTGTCCCGCAAGACAGGAGGATCAGACCGCGGGCCTCCGCTTCCGCGACAATGCGGTTGGTGAGAGCAGGCGCCGCCGTTTTCGATTGGCGGTCCTCGACCAGTTCGAACGCGACCATGGCGCCTAGGCCGCGCACGTCGCCGATATGTTCCATGCCCTGGCGGGTGGCGATTGCCGTCAGCCGCTCGGTGATCCGGCGGCCGACTTCGGCGGCGCGTTCGCAGAGCTTCTCATCTTCGATGACGTCGAGTACGGCGTTGGCGGCGGCGACGCTCAGCGGATTGCCGGCATAGGTACCGCCCAGCCCACCTGGATGGGCTGCATTCATGATCTCGGCCTTGCCGGTGACGGCCGAAAGCGGAAAGCCGCCGGCGAGGCCCTTCGCCATGGTGATCATATCCGGCTTTACGCCGGCATGCTCGAAGCCGAACATCCTGCCGGTGCGCGCCATGCCTGCCTGGATTTCGTCAGCGATCAGCACGATGCCGTATTTATCCGCGACTTCGCGAAGGTGTACGAGGAATTCCTTCGGCGCAACGTTGAAGCCGCCTTCGCCCTGGACCGGTTCGACGATGAAGGCCGCAATCCGTTCCGGATCGACATCGGCTGCGAAGAGCCGTTCGAGACCGGCGATCGCCTCCTCGGTCGAGATGCCGAGATAGGGGTTGGGGAAGGGCGCATGGTAGATATCGGCCGGGAAGGGGCCGAAATTCTTCTTGTAGGGCATGACCTTGCCGGTCAACGCCATGCCGAGCATGGTGCGGCCGTGGAAGGCGCCGGAAAAGGCGATGACGCCGGCGCGGCCGGTATGGGCGCGGGCGATCTTCACGGCATTTTCGACGGCTTCAGCACCCGTGGTCACCAGCATGGTGCGGTTTTCGGCGCCGGTCGGCGCCATCGCGTTCAGCCGCTCGGCGAGCCGCACGTAACCTTCGTAAGGCGCGACGTGGAAGCAGGTATGGGTGAAATGTTCAGCCTGTTCGGCGACGGCGCGCATCACGGCCGGATGGCGGTGGCCGGTATTGTTGACCGCGATGCCGGCGGCGAAATCGACGAAGCGCCTGCCGTCGACATCCCAGAGTTCGGCGTTCAAGGCTTTGTGGGCGAAGATACCCCTTGTGCCGACACCGCCGGCGACGGCGGCTTTCTGGCGGGATTGCAGATCTGCTGAGACGGTCATGGCGATATCCCCTAAAGTCGATGACCTAAGCTATAATCTTGCTCATTATATTGAGCAAGAGGGGAATCGCGAAATCAGAGATAGGGCGGCGAGCAGGCCGAAATAACGATCGTCTGCCGGTCGGAGGGGTTGCGGAATCGGTGCGGAATACGGCTGTCGAAGAGGTAAGCCTCGCCGGCCTTGAGGATGCGGACCTCGTCGCCGACCGTCACTTCCAGCTCGCCCTCGACCACATAGCCGCCTTCCGAGGAACCGTGCTGCAGCCGTGTTTCGCCAGTGTCCGCATGGGGGCCGTAAATCTCGTGGAGGATCTGCAGGTTATGCGCCCGCGCATCGCCGATCTGGCGAAAGATCAGCGTGCCGTCACCGCCTGCAATCGGCGATGTGGCAACCTTGGAAGTCAGGTCGACCAGTTCATGCGCTGAGAAGAACGGGCCTTTCGGCGGGCTGCGCTCCGGCTCGAAAAAATCGCCCATGCCGACGCCGAGACCGTTCAGGATCTTGCGGAGCGTCGAAACGGAGGGGCTGACCTTGTTGGTCTCGACATTGGATATCTGTGCGTGCGGAACGCCGGCCCGCTCGGCGAGCTGGCGCTGCGAAAGCCCGGCCGCCCCGCGCATGGCGTTGAGGCGCGCACCGATATCGAACTTTTCATCCATTGGCTTGGTCCCGACTGTTCGGGTCGGTTATGCCGTGGATCTGGATCGCGATCAACTGGATGATATTTTGAGCGGATGATGGCCGCAAGCTTTGGCGCAATCAACGTAGGGTCGCCCCCGTCGATAGGCCTAAGGATATAGCTCATTTGGCGCAACTGCCTGCGACTCACGCGCGTGTTATCCTCCGGCCCTGCGGATCACAGAGGATTTCGCCGATGTTCAGGTGCAGAGACTGCAAGGACACGGGCTGGGTTTGCGAAGCTCATCCCGCCAAGCCGTATACCGGTACCCGATGCTGCGGCTGCGGTGCGGTTGAAATGCCATGTCCCCGCTGTTTCGCGACCCATGGCCTGGACAAATATCCAGAGGTCGGGCGGGTCTTCCCGAAGCAATTCGGCTTCGAACTCAGGTCATCGGTTCAAGGTTCTGACGATCGCCTCTAGCGGAGCGGTACCGTGTCGAGATATCCGCCGACCAGTTCGGGTTCGGAGCGCTCTGATGTGGTGCAAGTGTAAATCTACGCACCCAGCAGAGTCTCCTTGAGGAAAGCTGCGGCATCTTCAGGAAATCAACCTTTAGAATGACAGCCTTTTCGTTGCCGCATTGAACCATGATTGGGCGAGCATCCCTATGCATTTGGCAGGGTGTTGGCTAACGGAGAAGCGCCCATCGCCGCCGTGTGATCCCCATCAAAATTGAGGGGAATGCGGAGGGGGGAACGCTATTTTTTTCCCGGTTTCCAAGGTGGGACGCCAATTCCAGGTTGACCGGCGCGATGGGTAATTTATATATCTGCTAATGTTCTGATTGAGCCTAAACGCAGATCGGGAGATGGGGGGTAAGCGCTTGGAGGTTGGAGCGCCCGCTTCCGTGACGGTTGGATTCGCAATTGAAGCGGCCGCCAGGCTAACCCCGGGGGAGTTTGGGTTCCATGGTGAAATATTTCCTGAATGTCGATCTGAAGGACGGTTTCATTCCGGATACGGAAGGACTTGATTTCCTCAACCTCGAGAGAGCCACAGCTGAAGTCATCTCCGGAATGAGAGACATCATCGTCGAGCATATTCAGCAGAGAGAAACCCTGGCGTTGCGGGCAATATCGATCACCGACGATGCCGGGCATCTCATATCGATCGTTACGCTGGCCGACGCCGTCAACGGTTTCCTGCCTGGGATGAAGGTCTCGGGCCTGGGGTAAGGCTTTGCGGATTTAGGTCGGGAAGCCGTAACGTTCGGTGATCCCCCAGAACATCCGGTTGATTGCGACGAGCGAGTTGATGCTCTCCTGAATACGGCCGATTTCCCGGGCGTCAAGTTCCTCGATCTTTCCGTATTTGATCTCGTCCCGGCTTTCGAAGATGCGCATCGATTGCGTGACGTTGCGGCCGCTGTCGGGATCGAATGAATAGATGCAGTGGTTGTATTTGTTACGGAGCTTGGCTTCCTCGGAAAGGCGGCGGGTGGCTTCCAGGATCTCCCTGCGGCAGACCGGTGCGGTCTTGCGCATCTTGGTCAGCCTGTCCACGAGGTCGATGCGTGCGCGCGTCGTATTCAAGGTCAGGAAGATGACGATCGCCGTTTCCTTGTCCACTTTGGCAAGGCCGGCAATCATGTGGATCAACAGGCTTTCTGTGTTGGTCCACGTATAGTTCAGCTGCCCAATCAGGAGCAGGATGTCCTGCAGCCTAGTACTTGTCGCCCGAGAGGGAGCGGCCGTCCTGGCCGCGGTTCGTGTCGCCTGCATTGCCGGTTACATCCTTGCGTCTATATTCAAAATAGAGAGCGACGACTTCCGTTCTGTTATGCACGCCGAGCTTGGTAATGATGTTGTGAATATGAATCTTTACTGTGTGTTCTGATAGGCTCAGGGCGGCGGCGATGATCTTGTTCTGGTTGCCCATGGCCATTCTGGCGAGAATTTCGTTCTCACGCTTCGTGAGCTTTTCGATCGCCTGTTTGCCGGCATTGTATGGGGCCGGCTTGGTGTCAGCCGGATCCTCGCTTGTTTCCGGAGGTGGGCTTCGCTGAGCGCGGTAACCTGTCGACGGGAAATATGTACCGCCCTTCAATACGATCCGCAGGCCTGACAGGAAGACATCGAGATTGACGTTGAACGGCAGTATCCCCTGAACGATTTCAAGCTCTTTTGCTCTTTGATGATCGGAGGCTATTTCGCCGTCATCGGTACCGATCAGCGCGAGCGTTGCAGCGGGATGATGGCGGGCCAGTTCCGGCCAGTATTCGGCGAGCGCAGAGGCTAGGCGGACATCCGCCAGCATGAGCTGAACCGGATTGTCAAATTCCGCCGAGGCCAGCTTGAGATCGGGAACCGTCTTGACGCAAAGCCACGGAAATTCGCTTTCGATGGCCGCAGTCATTGCGGTGGAGATTGTTCCCGGCGAGCAGATGAAGAGGAGTGTCCGGATTGCATTCATTCTCTTCAAGGCGTTTGTTGCCAGATCCAAGCCGACATGTTGTGAAACACCATGCGGAATTTGCATGGATAGACCTCCCTCCCGTCGTTGATCGAAAGTACACGCAAAGTGGTGCTCCGAAGATCTTATTAGGGAACGGTAAACCAAGACCGGAAGGGTGGGAATAGACCGAACGATTTACCGAATAGATCGAATCGGTGATGGGATTTGGCATTCCAGGTCGTTTTCCCGCGAACGAACCATGATCAGACAGCGTTTCCACCGGTGAGACTCGAGTTGCTGCATACATAAGGCTGCATTCACTGCCGATGTGCCTACCTCTTCTTGGTTAGACCATTTCACCCATAGAACTATGCTCATATAGTATTCATCAGGTTGTGCTAGCTCGAAATATTACCTTATTTCTTCTGAGCAATCGGGACAAAGTGCCTCATCCCGAAGCAGCTGAAGAACGAGCGCTGAAGAACGTTCGTCGATGCGCGCTGTCACGAGCATACGGCCATGCCGCCGCTCGTTCCAGGTCTCTCGGGAAACTAGGGGAGAGCTAAAAAAATCAGACATCACGAGAGAAAGACCGGCGAACGGTCGCGTTGACGCGCGCCCTCTCGCCAGAGGCCAATGACTCACTTCAACAGCGACGAGCAAAGACCCCAAGAAGATGAATGGTGGTCACGCCGTCGCAGTCAAAGAGGATACTGTGATGGTAGACAAACGCCACGCGTTCAACACTGTTGTCGACGATCCGACGGACAGCCAGGAACAGCAGCAGCAACAGCAACAGCAGGAACAACAACAGCAGCAACAGTCCAGCGACCAGAGCCAGACGAGCGAGTCGACGAACGACAACGACAACTGGAATGGCAACGGCAATCTGAACCTGAACGGTAACGGCAACCTGAACCTCAACGGCAATCTCAACGAGAACGTCAACGAGACTACCGTGGGCGTCGCTGTCGATGTCGGTGTCGACCTTGAAGGTTACACGCCGACGGACGACGACTTTGCCGATGTCGACATGCAGCACAGTTCCATCGACGGGATGTTCAACATCCGCATCGATGACGTGCTCAACAACGCCTTGACCGGTGAAGGCAATGATGTCGGCAACGTCTTCAGCCAGGTCGCCAACATCCAGGACAATGACAAGCTCGAAAGCGCCACCGTCAGCAACGATGGGTCGTTCGAACTGAATGGCACTGCCGAGGGCGGCATTGCGCTTGCCTCCGACGGTATCAATGCCGGCGGCGGCGGCGGCAATGGCGGAAGCCATGCAGATGCCGATGGCGGTGATGGCGGCAATGGCGGTACCGCGCTTGGCGGCTTCGCGGTTGGCGGTGACGGCCTTGGCGGTTTGGCCGCAAGCGTCGCAGCCGGCGGTAAAGGCGAAGGCGGCGATGCCGATGGCGGCGACGGCGACAGCGGCGATGCCGAAAGCGATGCCGATGGCGGCAAGGGTAT
>NZ_JALBGW010000215.1:0-6697 GCF_023006485.1 Neorhizobium sp. BETTINA12A | reverse complement strand
CAGACGGCTTCCACCCGGTTTCCGGCCTGCAGCACCGGTTGCATCGCCCGCGAGCGGCCGGAGCGGACGAGGCCGAGATGCCGGCCGCGGTCACGGGTCATCAGCTCGGCGATGACGCTCGTCTCGCCGTGGCGCTTGACGCCTATGATGATCGCTTCGTCCTGCCACTGCATGTATCTGTTCAAGATCCTTCCGAGCCGATTCAACAATAGAGCATAAGTCCTTCGGACTGAATCGGTTTCTGCTTTCCCCGGTCGACGGCAAAGATGCAGGTGTCCATGGGCTTGCCTGGAACAAATCGGCCTCCATTTGGATTCCTGTGCGAAATTCGCACGTCAAATACGACCCTTGGGAGTCTCCATGAAACACGCCCTCTTTGCCGCCCTCCTGGCCGCCTCGCCTGTCGCCCTTGTCGCTCCCTCGCCCGCTGCGGCGCAATCGCCACAGCTCGAACAGGCCTGCATCTCGGTCGCCAAGAATTTCCTGCTGGTGCCCTCGCTGAAGACGGGTATCGTCCAGTCCTTCCCGGAACTGGACCCGCCGGGCGCGCGGCTGACCTATTCCACCCGCGAGGAGCCCAAGCCGACCGATTTCAGCAACGAGATCGAATGCGAGTTCGACAAGGGGCAGCCGCCCTTCCGCTTGCAGCGCTTCTGCATTTCCGACACCTGCTACGGCCCCAACGAACAGGACCAGGACCGTCGCCGCCGTTACCTGGAGGTCAGGGCGCTGATGGACCGGCAGAAGTGAGGCGGGGAACCTATTTGCCGAGCACGTTGAGCGCCGAGGTGAGATAGCGCGCGGCGAGCATCTGGCGGCGTTTGGTGGCAAGCCAGAGAGCGGCGCGGCAATGGTGCTCCAGCGGATCGGTCGCCGCAGCCACCGTGGGCTGGATCATCACGGTGCCTGAATAGATATACGGGACACCCTCGGCATCGCGCAGACACCGACCATTCGCCGCGACGTCGATCCGGCGCCCGTCCGGATGGGTGACGCGGTAGTTTTCCTGGTATGCGAACCCTGTGACGATCGCATCGTGGATCGCCTTTGCGACCCGCTGCCTATCGCCCTCGTTGATGTAGCGGATGACCCTCTCGATCGGGGCGCCGGCAGCCAGTTCCTGATCCGAAACGCCGAATATGGAGGCAATCACCTGATCGCCATACACCTTGTTTTCCGGCACGATCCAACTGTAAAAGCCGACGGAATTCGGATCATCCGAGCCCGTGCCTTCATCTGCTGATCCGCCATCCGACATTCATGACTCTCCGCGCCATTTTGCCGATAAATTGGATCTTCGGCTCAACGTTAGCAAGTCATTATAATGATGGATAAAAATCGCTAATGAGATACTCCGTGTGGGTATCGCTCGCGGCGGTTGATGCCGCCACGTGGCGGCGTTGGTTCAGGACTTCGGGAATTCCAGGCCCATCTCGCGAAAACGCTCGGGATCGTCGCCCCAGTTCTCGCGGACCTTGACGAACAGGAAGAGGTGGACCGGCTGCTCAAGGATTTCGGAGAGTTCCTTGCGGGACGCGGTGGAGATCGCCTTGATGGCGTCGCCGTTCTTGCCGAGCGCGATCTTCTTCTGGCTGTCGCGCTCCACGTAGATGACCTGTTCGATGCGCACCGAACCGTCCTTGCGCTCCTCCCATTTCTCCGTTTCGACATGGCTGGCGTAAGGGAGTTCCTGGTGGAGGCGTAGGAAGAGCTTTTCTCGGGTGATCTCGGCGGCCAGCTGGCGCATCGGCAGGTCGGAGATCTGGTCTTCAGGGTAATACCAGGGGCCTTCCGGCAAGGTTTCGGCAAGGTAGTCCATCAGGTCGTCGCAGCCGGAGCCTGTGGTTGCCGAGACCATGAAGGTGCGCTCGAATGGCACGGCTTCGTTGGCGGCGGCGGCGAGCTTCAGCAGGTCCTCGTGCCGGACGCGGTCGATCTTGTTCAAGACCAAAATCTTCGGCTGATGGACTTCCTTCAAGCCTTCGAGGATCGCCTCGGCGTCGCCGCGGATGCCGCGTTCGCTGTCGATCAGGAGCAGGATCAGGTCGGCATCCTTGGCCCCGCCCCAGGCCGAGGTCACCATGGCGCGGTCGAGCCTACGGCGCGGCTTGAAGATGCCGGGCGTGTCCATGAAGACGATCTGGGCGTTGTCGTGGATGGCGATGCCGCGCACGATGGCGCGCGTCGTCTGCACCTTGTGGCTGACGATCGAGACCTTCGCGCCGACGAGCCGGTTGAGAAGCGTCGATTTGCCGGCGTTGGTGGGGCCGATCAGCGCCACGAAGCCGGAATGGGTCGGGCCACCAGCCTGGGTTTGGCCGGCTTCGTTCTCTTCACCGGGAATGTTGTCGTTTTCGGTCATGGTGTCCAATTCATTGTTCGGCAGCGGGTTTCTGCCACACGCCTTCGCGCTCGAGCATCTTTGTGGCGGCCACCTGTTCGGCGGCGCGCTTGGAGCGGTCCTCGCCGGTTTCCGGCGCCACGCCGGTTACCTCGACGGTTACCGTGAAACGGGGATCATGATCCGGTCCGGAGCGTTCGTCGACCCTGTAGGCGGGCGTCAGGCCGAATTTCGCATGCGCCCATTCCTGCAGCTCCGTCTTGGCATCGCGCCGCGCGCCGTCGGCACGGGTGGCGCGGGCTTCCCAATACCTGATGATGAAACCGCGGGCAGCTTCCAGCCCGCCATCCAGATAGAGCGCGGCGATCAGGCTTTCGACCACGTCGGCACGCACGTTCATCATCCGCTTGCCGGTCAGCTTCTTGACGTCGGCGCCGGTGCGGATGAACCGATGCAGTTCCAGTTCGTCGGCAACAACAGCGCAGCTATCGGCGCTGACCAGCTGGTTCAGACGCACCGAAAGCTCGCCCTCGGCGGCAGTGCGGAACGTCTTGAACAGCAGTTCGGCGACGCAGAGGCCGAGCACCCGGTCGCCCAGGAATTCCAGCCGCTCGTAATTGGCACTCTTGGCGGACCCGGTGCTCGCATGGGTGAGCGCCCGGTCCAGCCATTGCTTGTCGGCGAATTCATGACCGATGGCTTTTTCAAGCTGGCCGCGTTCCTCCGCCGAAAGCGTCTTTGACTTCATCACCGGACAACCTTGAAAATCCGATCCCAGCGCATGTTGGTCGGCCATTTCCAGATTTCGCGGAACGAGGTGTCGTTGCCGAGCGAGAAGAAGATGACGCTGGCGCGGCCGACCAGATTTTCGGCGGGCACGTAACCAACGTCGAAACGGCTATCGAGCGAGTTGTCGCGGTTGTCGCCCATGAAGAAATAATGATCCGCCGGAACCACGAATTCCTGGGTGTTGTCGCCGCGCGAAACCGGCGAATGGTCGAGCGTGTCATAGGTGACACCGTTGTCGAGCGTTTCGCGGAAAACCGGCACGTCGGTGCCCGGATCGAGGCTGTAATCGGAGGTAAAGGCGCCGTCGCCCTGTTTGGGGACCGGCTTGCCGTTGACGAACAGCACGCCGTTGGTGACCTGGACGCGGTCGCCCGGCAGGCCGATCAGGCGCTTGATATAGTCGACATCCGGATGGCTCGGCAGGCGGAAAACGATGACGTCGCCACGCTTCGGCTGGTTGAATTCCAGGATACGGCCGGAGAACAGGTCAGGCGAGAACGGCAGCGAATATTTCGAATAACCATAGGCGAACTTGTTGACGAAGATATAGTCGCCGACGAGCAGGGTCGGCATCATCGAGCCGGACGGGATGGTGAAAGGCTGGAAGAGCACGGTGCGGATCACCATCGCCAGCAGCAGAGCCTGGATGATGACCTTGATGTTTTCCCAGAGGCTGTTCTGCGACTTCGTCTCGGCTTTGTCGGACACGTTTGACGTCTTTCTGTTCGGCGCGGCTGTTGCCAGCGGTTTTGCGTTCTCTAAACCCTTCGCAAAGCGGCGGCAATGGTCGATTAGGCTGCGAGGCGCGCTTCGATCACCACAAAGGCTTGCGCATAAGGGTATTCGTCGGTGATCGTGATATGAATAACCGCTTCGTGACCCGCCGGCATCATGCTCGCGAGACGTTCGGCGGCGCCGTTGGTGAGCACCATGGTCGGCCGTCCGCCGGGCAGATTGACGACGCCCATGTCCTTCCAGAACACGCCGTGGGCAATGCCGGTGCCGAGCGCCTTGGAGCAGGCTTCCTTGGCGGCGAAACGTTTGGCATAGGAGGCGGCGCGGTTCTGGCGGCGATCGGATTTCGCCCGCTCGATCTCGGTGAAACAGCGATGGGTGAAACGCTCGCCAAACCTCTCGATGGATTTTTCCACGCGTCTTATGTCGATGAGGTCACTGCCCATGCCGATGATCATGAAATCTTCCTCACGGCGCCAGGCCGGTTCTCGTCAGTCTTTATACTGACTTGAGGGCTCCGGCCCGTGCCGTCAAGCGTTCCAGCCGCCGGTTGCGGAAACTGCGCACGCCCAGATAGGTGACCGCGTAGAAAACCAGACCGCACAGGATGCCCGGCGGCAGGGAGCCGATCAGCATCGGCTCGAGGATCGGCCGCCAGAGCTGCGAGAAATCGAGATGGTGGAACAGCCGGCCGAGATCGAGATGGTCATGGCCGGAGGCTTCGTTGCCGAGCAGGGTCTCGCCGATCTTCCAGGTGAGCGGCCAGATGATCGGACAGGTGACGGGATTGGCAAACGTGGTGCCGAGGGCTGCGGCGATCATGCTGCCGCCGAAGAGATAGGCGAGCGGGATGGCAAACAGGATGTGGAGGCCGAGGAAGGGCGTCCAGGCGCTGACCACGCCGATCGCGAGGCCTGCCGCGACCGCGTGCGGCGAGCCGCCGATGCGCATGACCTTCAGGCGATAATAATCGAGGACGCGGCGAAAGCCCTTGGGAGGCAGGACGGCACGGCGCAGTCTTTCACGAAATGCAAGCGGTGTACGGCGGCGAAACGGCATAGGGGCGCATCTGGTTCGGCAGCGGGATATTCATCCGTCGGCTGCGGGAATCTTCGATCGAACAGGCTTTAGCCCAAGCCGAAGATGATGGCGAAAATTTGCCCGTCTCGCATGAGACAAGGTTTTCGCGGAGGTGATCAGGCCTTCGGTCGCATCGAGGCGGCACGGGAAGACCCACATCTGCCGCGCGGCGATATTCCGCGCGAACGGGTGGCTGATCGGAACGTGTCGCTTAGAAGGACGACTTGCGGAACATGCCACGGTCGACCTGGCGCATGCGGAATTCAAGGTCGATCCGGTCCTTGGATTCGTTCAGGTAGGCGACTTCACGGTCCTGGGTGGAGGGAACGCGGAAAGCGCGGGCGAACTTGCGTACTGAGTCAAACATGATGTTTTCTTTCTCTCTTATATTGCACTGCACCAATATATGACGCGGCATCGCGCTTTACCAACGCCGCAACTGCTGGTCAGCCCTGCGTGAGAAGCATGGCGGGTTAATCCGGATGCGCAGGAAATAGGCGTCTGGAAGAAGCTGCCGGGAGCCGGACTTCATCATCTAGCGTGAATCGAGAAAGCTCTATCGGCGTATTGGTGTCTTTTCCAGGCTGCTTTTCCTTGGCTAAATCACCTTCGGGATCGTCGGGCGTGACGGTCCGCAGAAATCAGGGAGGATGCCATGACTGATCAGAAGGTTTCGGTGAAGGAGATACGCCAGAACGAAAACCGCTTCCTGAGCTCCGACATCTTCGAATCCGGGCACTATGTCTTCCCGCGCCGCAACGGCGGAGGCGTTCTCCGGGAGGAGGCGCGCGACATTCCGGTCTATCATCGCTGCGACGTACTGGTCGTCGGCGGCGGGCCATCCGGAACCGCCGCAGCGCTCGCCGCTGCGCGAACCGGCGCGGAGGTCGTGGTGCTGGAGCGCTATAACCATCTCGGCGGGCTTTCCACCGGAGGCGTGGTGATCTGGATCGACCGGATGACCGACTGGGAGGGGCGGCAGGTCATTCGCGGTTTTGCCGAGGAGGTTCTGGGCCGTCTTCCCCCTGAAGCCGTCGCCGGGCCGGACAGGAGCCTCTGGGGGCAGCGGGACGCGGATCTCGCAAAATACTGGCGGCTGCGCACCTCCGCCTTTCATGGGGTCGTCACCTGGGCGCCCACGATCGACCCTGAAAGACTGAAGCTGATCTCGCAGGAAATGCTGATCGAGGCGGGCGTGCGGATCGTCTTCCATTCCTGGGCAGCAACCCCGGTGGTCGAGGACGGCGCGGTAAAAGGCGTCATCTTCGAAAGCAAGGAGGGCCGCCAGGGGATCATGGCCAAGGTCGTGGTGGACTGCACCGGCGACGGCGATGTTTTTGCGCGCGCAGGAGCGAGTTTCGAGGCCGATATCGAGGAAGGCGACGTGCATCACTCGATGAATACCGGCTTCATGCTGGGCGGCGTAGACATGGAAACATGGCTGACATTCCGTGCCACCCAGGAACAGGCCTTTGCCGACTTCAACACGCTCGGGCGCGACGAGCTCGGCTTCTTCCAGACGCCCTATGTTTCCTGGCGCAACGACATCGCGCTGTTCCTCGGGCCGCGGCAATCGGGGCTTTCGGCGCTCAATGTCGACGACATGACCGAGGTCGAAATCCGCTCGCACCGGTTCATGCTGTCGCATTGCGAATTCTTCAGGAAACATGCGCCGGGTTTCAAGGACGCTTATATGCTGCTCAGCGCGCCGCAGCTCGGCGTCCGGCACACGCGGCGTCTGGCCGGCGCCGG
>NZ_JALBGW010000214.1:0-6710 GCF_023006485.1 Neorhizobium sp. BETTINA12A | reverse complement strand
CCGGCCTGACGCTTGCCTGCGGTTCGGCCGCCTGTGCTGCCGCCGTTTCCGCCGCCCGCACAGGGCGCACCGGTCGTATGGTGACGATTGACGTTGCCTCCAGCCCGATCCGTCAGCCGCTCGTCATCGAATGGCGCGACGACGATCACGTCGTGATGACCGGTCCAGCCGAATGGGAATGGTCCGGCAAGGTGGATCCGACCGTCGGAACCTTCATCCGCGACGACGAGCCAGAGGCCAATGCAATCCAACGGGGCGAGCCGGAGGCCCGGGTCAATTGAGCGGGGTCGAGGTCATCACCTTCGGCTGTCGGCTCAATACCTATGAATCGGAAGTGATGCGGGCGGAGGCCGAAAAGGCCGGGCTCAACAATGCCATCCTCGTCAATACCTGCGCCGTGACCGGCGAGGCCGTGCGCCAGGCCCGCCAGGCAATCCGCCGGGCGCGGCGCGAAAATCCGCATGCGCGCATCATCGTCACCGGCTGCGCCGCCCAGACGGAGAAAGACACGTTTGCGGGTATGGCGGAAGTCGATGCCGTGCTCGGCAACGAGGAGAAGCTGACCAGCGCCTCCTACCGGGCGCTGCCGGATTTCGGCGTCTCGGCGGAAGAGAAGCTGCGCGTCAACGACATCATGAGCGTGCGCGCCACCGCGCCGCAGATGGTGAAGCATATCGACGGCCACGTGCGCGCCTTCATCCAGGTGCAGAACGGCTGCGACCATCGCTGCACCTTCTGCATCATTCCCTATGGCCGCGGCAATTCCCGCTCGGTGCCGATGGGTGCGGTGGTCGACCAGGCCCGGCGGCTGACGGAAAGCGGTTATCGCGAAATCGTGCTGACCGGCGTCGATGCCACCAGCTATGGCGCCGATCTTCCGGGCCAGCCGTCGCTCGGATATCTCGCCAAGACGCTGCTCCGCCAAGTGCCGGAAATCCTGCGCCTGCGCCTGTCCTCGATCGACAGCATTGAGGCGGACAAACATCTCTGGGACCTGATCGCCGACGAGCCGCGCTTCATGCCGCATCTGCACCTGTCGCTGCAGCATGGCGACGACATGATCCTGAAGCGGATGAAGCGCCGCCATTCGCGCCCCGAGGCGCTCGCCTTCGTGCAACAGGCGCGGCGCCTGCGCCCGGAGATCGCCTTCGGGGCGGATATGATCGCCGGTTTCCCGACCGAAACGGAAGAAATGTTCGAGAATGCCGCGACGATGGCGGAGGAGGCCGGCATCTCGTTCCTGCACGTCTTTCCCTATAGCCCGCGTCCGGGCACGCCGGCGGCGCGCATGCCGCAGGTCGATCGGGCTGTCGTCAAGGATCGCGCCGCAAGGCTGCGGGCACGGGGCGAGGTGCTGCATCGTCTCCACCTCGATCGCATGGTCGGCACCGAGCAGGCGATCATCGTCGAGAACAACGGCATGGCGCATACGGAAAACTTTTCGCTGGTGGCGGCGCCGCGCCTTGTTCCTCGCGAGTTCAAGCGCGTTATGATTACCGGCCATAACGGCAAACATCTGGAAATGCAGGTCGCGTCCGCCCTTGTCCCGTCTCGGGCGGCGTAACCGGAACAGGTTCTCATGGCATTGGGCTTCATCAAACGCGTCTTCACCTTCGGCAAACCCGCCGAGGAACCGGCACCCGATGCGGTAAAGCCGGAGGACGCCGCCGCCATCCAGGCGGAACTGGAGCCGAAGTCGCGCGACGAAGACCTGCCGGTCTCGCCCGTCGATCCGGTTGCACCGGCCGAGATCGAGACGGCCGGCGGGCCAGTTGCGGATGTGGCGGCGGAGAATGTCGAGCCGGCCGAGCCGGAGACTGCCGAAGAGGATGAGCCGGCGCTGCTTTCGGGTGTCGAAGCCGCATCTGAGATCGGAATGGTGCCGTTGTCGCTATTGCAGGCGGAGGCCGAGGCCGAAGAAGAGGCCGTTGCAGCCGCGGAGGCACCCCCCTCTGTCCTGCCGGACATCTCCCCCTCAAGGGGGGAGATTACGGATGAGCCGTCGCGCCCGACATCCGGCACTGACGTCGTTGACTCTGCTGCCGGTGCCACGGTTTCGAAATTGGATTTGGAGCAGGAAGCCCCCCGCTTGCCGATCTCCCCCCTTGAGGGGGAGATGTCCGGCAGGACAGAGGGGGGTGTTTCTCCAGACGAAGAGGTTCCTGCTCCAAGCGAAACGCCCAGCCCAGAACCCACCCTCCCCAGAGGCTTCTCCACCGCCCGCCCGGAACCCACGCCCGAACCCCTCGCGCCGGCTGCAAAACTCACCTGGTTCCAGCGCTTGCGTGCCGGCCTTGCACGCACGTCGTCGCAGCTCACTGGTCAGATCGGCGCGCTCTTTACCAAGCGCAAGCTGGACGAGGATACGCTGGAGCAGCTCGAAGACCTGCTGATCCAGGCCGATCTCGGCGTCGAGACCGCCATGCGGGTCACCGGCGCGCTTTCTTCCGAGCGCTATGGCAAGGACGTGACCGGCGAGGACGTGTCACGGATCATGGCCGCCGAGATCACCAGGGTTCTGGCCCCCGTCGCCAAACCGCTGGCGCTCGATCTCAATCACAAGCCGCATGTCATCCTCGTCGTCGGCGTCAACGGTACCGGCAAGACCACGACGATCGGCAAGCTCGCCGCAAAACTCTCCGGCTCCGGCCTCAAGGTCATGCTTGCCGCCGGCGACACGTTTCGCGCGGCCGCGATCGAGCAGCTGAAGATCTGGGCGGACCGCACCGGTTCGACCTTCATCGGCACCAGGCTCGGCGCCGATGCGGCAGGGCTTGCCTATGACGCCTACGAGCAGGCGCGTGCCAACAAATCAGATGTGCTGATCATCGATACCGCCGGCCGGCTGCAGAACCGCACCGAGCTGATGGCCGAGCTCGAAAAGATCGTCCGCGTGCTCGGCAAGCTCGATCCCGACGCTCCGCACACCGTGCTGCAGACGTTGGATGCCACGACCGGCCAGAACGCCATGAACCAGGTCGAGATTTTCCGGAACGTTGCGGGCGTCAGCGGACTTATCATGACGAAGCTCGACGGCACGGCGCGCGGCGGCATTCTGGTGGCGATCGCCGCCAAGCACAAGCTGCCGGTCTATTTCATAGGCGTCGGTGAGGGTGTCGACGATCTCGAACCCTTCGAGGCGCAGGATTTTGCGCGCGCCATTGCGGGTTTGACGCATTGATGACACAGAATGACGATTTGGCTTCGCCGATAACGGCCTCAAAGTTGGAACCCATGCAGACGATCGAAAGCGACATCACGCCGACCAAGGAAGAAAAGCAACATCCGATGCTGAAGCTCGCGCTGGAAATCGGGCCGCTCCTGGTGTTCTTCTTCGGCAACTTGCGCGGCGAATGGCTGGTTGCGCAATTCCCGGCGCTTTCGGCGGTCGGCGGCCCACTTCTGGTGGCGACCGCGCTGTTCATGGTGGCCACCGTCGCCTCGCTGATCGCTTCGAAGATCGTCTTCCACCATCTGCCTATCATGCCGATGGTGTCCGGCGTCGTGGTGCTGATCTTCGGTTCGCTGTCGATCTGGCTGCAGGACGAAACCTTCATCAAGATGAAGCCGACCATCGTCAACTCGCTCTTCGGCGTCGCGCTGCTCGGCGGCCTGCTGTTTGGCAAGTCGCTGCTAGGCTACGTCTTCAACGCCGCTTTCCAGCTCGACGAGGCCGGCTGGAAGAAGCTGACCCTGCGCTGGGGGATCTTCTTCCTGTTCCTGGCCGTCATCAACGAGGTTGTCTGGCGGAATTTCTCCGATGTGGTGTGGGTCAATTTCAAGGTCTGGGGCACGATGCCGATCACCATCATCTTCACGATCGCCCAGATGCCGCTGATCATGCGCCACACGATCCAGGAACCGGCACCCGAGGCTGAGAAGTGACCGCAGCGGAATTTTCCCCCTCGAGTTCGTCATCCAAACGCTGGTTTCTTGCAGCGCTCATCCTTTTCCTGCTCCAGATCGCCATCCTCTATGCGATGGGCCGCATTCCGATCTGCGAATGCGGTTATGTGAAGCTCTGGGAAGGCGGGGTGAACACCAGCGGCAATTCGCAGCATCTCTCCGACTGGTACACGCCGTCGCATATCATCCACGGTTTCCTGTTCTACGGTCTCGGCTGGCTGATCCTGCGCCGCGCCCCGATCGCAGCCCGGCTGTCGCTGGCAGTCTTGATCGAAGCCGCCTGGGAGCTCCTCGAAAACTCTCCTCTCATCATCGACCGCTACCGCACGGCGACGATGGCGCTCGGTTATACCGGCGACAGCATCCTCAATTCGGCGATGGACACGGTGTTCATGGCGGTTGGTTTTTTTGTCGCCTCGCGCCTGCCGGTCTGGCTGACGATTGCGATCGCCATCTTCTTCGAGCTGGCGACCGGCTACATCATTCGCGACAACCTGACGCTCAACGTGCTGATGCTGGTCTGGCCGGTGGATGCGGTGCGGGTGTGGCAGGGTGGGCTGTAGTGCGGGACGGGTTTTGACCGGGGCGATTTCCTCACTCCGAGAAAAATCCGCCCAACCTCATCAATGCCTTAGCCATATTCACTTCCCCCTTCATCCCCGCCTCTCGAACCCATCCCATAATCACCCCCGTCATCGGATGGGAAACCGGGTTCGCGAACCGGCCTCCTCGTCCAAGGGTTTTCGGACCCCGGTTTCCGGTGATGGCTGCAAAGGTGGGTGGCGAGGGCCTGGCAATCCTCGAAAGACCATCGAAACAGTCGGGGCAGGCACAAACACCTACCTCCCACATACTCGATACCGCCTGCCCCATTCCCAAACCAAAACCGCGCCGGACAAAACGTCCGGCGCGGCCAAAACTGCTTGTATTCACGTGGCGGATTTTCGTGCCTGATCAGCCTTTCGCAGACGCCTTCTCGATCGCCGGCATGAGATCCTGCGTCAGGCTGCGCGCGTCGAACGGGCCGACCCGCTTGTAGAGAATGGTGCCATCCGGCGCGACCAGATAACTTTCCGGAATGCCGTAGACGCCCCAGTCGATCGCCGCCTTGCCGTTCGGATCGATGCCGATTGCCTTGTAGGGGTTGCCGAGTTCGCCGAGGAAACGCAGCGCGTTGTCGTTGCGGTCCTTGTAGTTGATCCCGACGATGGTGAGCCGGCTGTCGTTGGCCAGTTCTTTCAGGATCGGGTGTTCCTGCCGGCAGGGGACGCACCAGGAGGCGAAGACGTTGACCAGCGTCAGCTTGCCGTCAATCGCTGCGGTCGTCAGCGCTGCGGTATTCGAGCCTTCCAGCGGGGGCAGCGCCAGCGACGGTGCCTTTTTGCCGATCAGGGCCGAGGGGATGGCCGAAACGTCGCGGCCGTTGACGTCCTGGTCATAGAGCATCTTGCCGGCGACGCCGGCAAAACCGAGGAAAATCACCAGCGGGATCAGCGGCAGCGCATAACGCGCCAGGCTTTTGCGTGGGGCGGGTTGGTTTCCGGTCTCGACGCTCATGCTGCGTCACCTGTCGGCTGGGCGGAGCGGCGGCGGATGCCGGAAGCCTCGAGTTCGGCCAGTTCTTTTTGACGCGCGCGCCCGTCCAGCCACGTCCAGGCGATCAGACAGAGGATGACGACGGCCGCTACGGCATAGGACATGGCGATGTAGAACGTGTGGGTCATAGTTCCCTAAGCCTCCCGGCCGGCCAAACGTGCGGCCATGCGGCGCTGGGCGGCGACGCGGCGGCGCCAGATCTCGTTGCGCATCGCCATCACATGCAGGGTGAAGAACAGCAGGGTGAAGGCGATCGCCATGATCAGCAGCGGCCAGAGGAATTCCTGGTCGACGGTCGGGCCGCCCATGCGGATGACGCTGGCCGGCTGGTGCAGCGTATTCCACCAGTCGACCGAAAACTTGATGATCGGGATGTTGACGAAACCGACGAGGATCAGCACGGCGGAGACGCGGGCCGCCCGCGACGGATCGTCCATGGCGCGGTTGAGCGCGATCAGGCCGAGATACATCAGGAACAGCACGAAGACCGAGGTCAGCCGGGCATCCCACACCCACCACGTGCCCCACATCGGCTTGCCCCAGAGCGAACCGGTGGCGAGCGCGATCAGCGTGAAGGCGGCGCCGAGCGGGGCGGCGGCCTTGTGGCTGACGTCGGCGAGCGGGTGGCGCCAGACCAGTGTGCCGATCGCGGAAACGGCCATCACCGTGTAGCACATCATCGACAGCCAGGCGGCCGGCACATGCACGTACATGATACGCACCGTCGCGCCCTGTTGGTAGTCGCCTTCCGTCGTGAAGCTCAGATAGAGCCCGATCGCGAAGAGCATCACAGTCGCCGCCGCCATCCACGGCAGGATGCGGGCCGCCAGCGCCAGAAACCGCGTCGGGTTGGCCAGCTCGGAAAATTTGCTGATGGCAAGGCTGTCGGTCATGGGCACTTTCTAATATGCGCGCGGAAAAATCAGCTTGATCCTGGTCAATTCGCCGGTCGTCGATCCGATCCCGTTCAATCCGATTCTAGTCAATCGCCGGCATTGCGCAACGCCAGTGCCGCGCCGAGCGGCCCGAGGACGGCAAAAAACATCGTGATCGCCACCAATATCAGGAAAGGCGGCATAAACGGGGCAGGATCCTCGACCGCCGCATAGGAAGCGCTGACACCGAAGATCAGCACGGGGATCGCTAGCGGCAGGACGAGGATCGACACCAGCAGCCCGCCGCGCGGCAGGGCCACCGCGACCGCGGCG
>NZ_JALBGW010000213.1:0-6720 GCF_023006485.1 Neorhizobium sp. BETTINA12A | reverse complement strand
CAGGGCGAGCAGCACCGCGAGGAGGAGGAGAGCCAAACGTGCCCATCCTCTGCTCCGCAGGGGCTCGTTCAGCCCGGCCCCGTTGCAGCCGGCCTCTTTTCGCCCGGATTTATGCAAAGCCTTCATGTCTCCGCCATCCCGCACGCTTGCGGGAGATTCCATGTAAACGATGTGGCGCGAAGCACCTTCTTGTCAACGCAAAGCTTCGAGAAGCGACTTCGACGGCTCGCCGCTCTGCTGCATGCCGAGGCGTTTCTGGATTGCCGAGATCGCAGCCTTCGAGCCGGAGCCGAAATTGCCGTCGACTTCGCCCTCGTAATAACCGAGTTGCTTCATGCGGTTCTGCAGTTCGAACTTCTGCTTGATGTCGAGCGTGCCGTCGGGACGCGGCCAGCTCTGCTGGACGCCGCCGAAGCCGGCGATCTCGTCGGCGAGCAGGCCGACGGCCAGCGCGTAGCTGTCGGCGGCGTTGTATTTCTTCACGGTGAAGAAATTGCCGAGCATCAGGAAGGCCGGTCCACTCTCGCCGGCCATCATCTTCAGCGTTGCCCTGTCGGCGCCGCGCGGGAAACTTTTGCCGTTCGGGCGGGCGAAACCGAGCTTCGCCCATTCGCCGAGCGCCTTGGTCTGGCCTTCGTAGCGGGTGCCATTGGCCGGAAGCACGGTTTCATAACCCCAGGTCTTTCCGCTCTGCCAGCCGTTCTTGGCGAGCAGGTTGGCGGACGTGGCGAGCGCATCCGGGACCGAATGCCAGATGTCGCGCTTGCCGTTGCCGTCCGCGTCGACCGCGTAGAGCAGGTAACTGGTCGGGATGAACTGAGTATGGCCCATGGCGCCGGCCCAGGAGCCGGTCAGCTGCTTGGGGGTGATATCGCCCGACTGCAGGATCTTGAGCGCTGCGATCAGCTGGGTGCGGGCGAACTTGGCACGCTTGGGATCGCCCCAGGCAAGTGTGGCGAGCGCCTGCGGCACGTGGTGCAGGCGCTCGGGTTTTTCGAGCGCAGCGCCGTAGTTGGATTCCATCGACCAGATGGCGAGCAGGATGTTCTTGTCGACGCCGAAATGGCGTTCCAGTGCGGCAAGCGTCGAGCCATGCTTGGCCGCCATCTCGCGGCCGATCTTGACGGTATAAGGGTTCACGCGGCTGTCGAGGTAATCCCAGATCCTGGACGTGAATTCGGGCTGATAGTTCGCCTTCTCAAGCACTTCCTGATCGGGTTCGCTGACACCGGCGAACGCTTTCTCATAGGTGGAACGGGTGATTCCGCTCTTGGCGGCGGTATCGTAGAATTTAACGATCCACGCCTTGAAACCGGCGTCTGCCTGAGCATCTATCGGCATGGCCGCCGCGGCGAGCCCGGCGATCAGGGAGAAGGCAAACCCTCGAAAGAGGTTGGTGCGAAGGGTCTTCATCGGCAGTCGGGTCCAGTCTTCTTTTTACCAAGCCTTGCGGCAAGAGTGGCATGCGGCTTAACGATGTAATAACAGGATTGGGTCAACAAATTCTTTACCATAGAAACCGGACCCACGGCAGTCTTTGCGAAACGGTAGCAATTCGTCATTAGATGCCGAGATTTGAATATTCGCACAATGACGTGCTTTCAGGAGGCGTGAGTGGCACAACAACAAAAGATCCGTAAGGCAGTGTTTCCGGTAGCAGGTCTGGGCACGCGCTTCCTGCCCGCGACCAAGGCAGTGCCGAAGGAAATGCTGACCGTGGTCGACAAGCCGGTCATCCAGTACGTCGTGGATGAGGCGGCCGAAGCCGGGATCGAGCACTTCGTTTTCGTGACGGGTCGCGGCAAGGGGGTCATCGAAGACTATTTCGACATTCAGTACGAGCTGGAGCAGATGCTGCGCGAGCGCAACAAGAATGCCGAGCTGACCCTGCTCGCCGGCCTTCTGCCGGTTGCCGGCACCGCCAGCTTCACGCGCCAGCAGGTGCCGCTCGGGCTTGGCCATGCGGTCTGGTGCGCCCGCGACATCGTCGGCAACGAGCCTTTCGCGGTCCTGCTTCCGGACATGATCATGGCCGGTGGCAAGGGTTGCCTGAAGGGCATGGTCGATCTTTATGCAGAGAGCGGTGGCAACGTCGTCGCGGTGCAGGAATGCGATCCGGACCAGGCGCATAAATACGGCATCGTCGGCATCGGCGCGCCGGTTGGCGAAGGTTTCAAGATCACCCAGATGGTCGAAAAGCCCGCCAAAGGCACGGCACCGTCCAACCTCTACATCAACGGCCGCTACATCCTGCAGCCGGAGATCTTCAAGATCCTGGAAACCCAGGAACGCGGCGCCGGCAACGAGATCCAGCTCACCGACGGCATGCTGACGCTCGCCAAGGCTCAGGAATTCGCCGCCTATCCGTTCAAGGGCGACACGTTCGACTGCGGCGCCAAGGACGGCTTCATCCTGGCAAACCTCGCCTTCGCCCTGCAGCGCGCCGATATCCGTCCTGCAATCGAAGGACCGATGAAGGCGCTGCTCGCCTCGCTGAAGTAAATCTTTCCGACCGGCGATTTGCCGGTCCGGACGTCACGCAAACCCCTCATGGTCCTGCTATGAGGGGTTTTGTTTTTCACGGTGCCGGGTGCCATGGCTGTCTCTGCGGGTCTCGATTTTCTGGAATTCCACGATTTTTCGGCGGATGCCATAGCGGCGATCCTCGAACGCGCCGGCGTGCTTGCCGAAGCGTGGCGGGAGCGGCGGATGCCGAAAAGCCTCGAGGGCCGTCGGGTCGCGTTGATCGTCGATGACGGCGGCTGGCGCAATACGACAGCTTTCGATCTCGGCATCCAGGCGATGGGCGGCATTTGCGCACATGTGCCGGCGAGCCTCGGCGGGCGTGAGACGATCGCCGACCTGGCGGGTTATCTCGACAACTGGTTCGACATGGTTGTCATCCGCACGCCGGAACTCACGTCGCTCCGGGAGCTTGCGGCATACGTCCGGGCACCGGTCATCAATGCCCGGACGCGATCGAACCATCCTTGCGAGACGCTCGGAGACCTTGCCTATATTGGTGCCAAAAGAGGCGGTATCGAGGGGCTGAAGATCGTCGGCTTGGCGCCCGATGCCAATATTCTGCGGTCCTGGGTGGAGGCGTCGATCTCGCTGCCGATCGAGGTGGTACAGGTTTATCCGGACGATTGGCATGTGAGCGACACGGCACTGCTCAATGACAATTTCCGGCTGAGCACGGATATGCGCGAAGTTGAGGATGCGGATGTCATCTTCACGGATAGCTGGCCGGGCGGCGTCGCTGAAAGCATGCTTGCGGATTACCAGATCTCGGCGGCGGTTCTCGATCGCTGCCGTCCCGATGCGATCTTCATCCCCTGTCCGCCGGTGGCGCGCGGACAGGAAGTCACAGCGGATGCGATGACGCACGCGGCCTGCCAGAGCACGCCGGCGAAAGCCTTCCTGCTGCATGCGCAGAATGCGCTGATGGAATGGATTACCGGTCGAACGAAAGCCTAACGCTTCAAGGTGAGGCCGACGCCGGCGCGGACGATCTTGTCGTTGGTGCCGCCGCCGCCCGCCTGTTCGTATTCGACGTCGCCGGTCAGGTCGAGGTAGCGGTTGATCGCCCAGGTGAGGCCTGCACCGCCGATCCAGACGGTTTCATCGCTTGGGCCGCCGCTCGGGAAATTGCGCAGCGTCGAGCTGCCGGTCAGCCGGGCGATGAGGTTGTCGCGCATCTCATGGGTCAAGGCTGCCGTCGCGCGGTATTCGACCCAGCCGCTCTGGCCGGGCGTGGTCGAATCCTGCACCGTGGTGCGCAGGCCGAGATCGATATTGGTGCCGCGCTGCGGCGACCAGGTGGCGCTGCCGCTGAAGGTGACCGCGCCGACCGATTTCAGGCGGTCGTCCTCGTAATCGACGACTTCGTAACCGGTGCCGATTTCGCCGCGCAGCTTTTCGCCAAGATCGAATTCGACGCCGGTGCGTGCGGCATAGCTCTGCGACGAACGGGCATAACCGGAATTGTCGTGCCTGAGGTCATAGAACGTGTGGCCGGTCGCCACTTCCACATAGGGGACGAGCGCCGGCGACAGTTCGTAGCCAAGCCGCAGGCGGCCGTCGATGCCGGTCCGGTTGCGATCCTTCATGCTGACGATCGTGCCGTCGGAGAGCTTCGCATCCGTATAGGAGGCGCGGGAAAGGTCGAGTGCGGCCGTGCCGCGGATCTTGCCGAAGTCGCGCTGGACGGAGGCGCCGCCGGTGAATTCATGGACGCCCGACTGGGTCGATGCGCCGCCGAGCGCGTTCGGATCGTAATCGTTCTCCCGGGAGAATTTGTAGCCGCCGGTGACATGGGCGACCGTATCGTTGGAGAGATCGAGCCGCAGGTCGGCATTGATGTTCGCTTCCGGCTGTTCGCCTTGGCTGCTGCTGCCGAGATTGCGCTCCAGCGTGCCTTCGCCGGTGATCGTCAACGAATGGCGCGACCAGTCGGAGGTCAGCGTGCCTCGGATCGCCGTCGACAGATAATCGCGGCGGATCTTGGTGCCGCTCGAGCGGCGGATCTCGGTGTTGATACCCTGATTGATCGAAGGACGGAGCAGGAAGCTGCCCATCCGGATGCCAGTTGGATCACCCGGTTCGCGGGGCTGTTCCTGGGTCTCGACCGGCTCGGCGCCACGGTCGAGCGGCTCTTCATGGGGCTGGTTCAGGTCGTCCTCATAGGGAGGCTCCTGGGTTGCCGCACGGTTGCGGCCGGGCGTGGTGCCGGTCGCGACATTCGGGTCATCCTGATTCTGGTCGTCGGCGGCACTGGCGGACGGCTGCGCCGAGGTATTGCCTCTCAACGCCGCGCCGGAAGCGGGATTCGACGCGGGCGAACTGGTGTCTGTGACCGATGGAAGAGAGCCGCTCTGCGGCGGAAACACGTTGCGGGTCTGGGCGGCTGCGGGCGAGACAAGCGCCGAACAGGCCAGCAGAAGGCCGAGTGCCGTCCGGCGCCTCTGGCGCGTCCCGCCTGTCGTTGTGATGATCTTCATAGGCCTGCCCGGGCAATCGCAAATGCTTACCCAAACGTAAAGCCATGTGGTTAACGTTTGGTTGCGACGCTATGGCAGCGGCCAACTTCGTGGCCCCGGCCCGAAGCCGATAGACTTGGTGGGCGAAAAGCGTTAAGCCTTGCCCATGATCAAGAGAGCTTTGCAACTGGTCGAGAACGACCTTGTCGATTCCGCCTTGAGGACAATTTCCTTCGGGAAACAAGGGCTTAATGCGCTGGAGCTGGCGCTTCGGAACGGCCTCGGCGAAGCCTTCCGCAAGGCTGCGGAACTGATCGGCGACATCGACGGCAGGGTGGTCGTGACCGGCATCGGCAAGAGCGGACATATCGGCCGCAAGATCGCTGCCAGCCTCGCCTCGACGGGCACGCCCTCCTTCTTCGTGCATCCCGTCGAAGCCAATCACGGCGATCTCGGCATGATCGGCTCGGGGGACGTGGTGTTGGCTCTGTCCTGGAGCGGCGAGACGGCCGAGCTGCAGGGCATCGTTTCCTTCACCCGTCGCTTCTCCATTCCGCTGATCGCCATGACGTCAGGCGAGGTTTCGACGCTGGCCCGCGAGGCCGATGTCGTCCTGCTGTTGCCCAAGGAACAGGAAGCCTGCCCGCACGGCCTGGCGCCGACCACGTCGACGCTGATGCAGCTTGCGATGGGCGATGCGCTTGCCGTGGCGCTGCTCGAAGCGCGCGGTTTTTCGGCAACCGATTTCCGCGTCTATCATCCGGGCGGCAAGCTCGGGGCGATGCTCAGCCATGTCGGCGATCTGATGCATACCGGCGATCGCATGCCTCTGGTCAAAAAGGGCGTCCTTATGCTGGAGGCGATCGAGGAACTGTCGCGCAAGCGCTTCGGCTGCGTCGGCATAGTCGACGAGGATGGCAGGCTCTGCGGCTTCATCAGCGATGGCGATATTTCCCGGCACCTTCATCTCGACCTGCGCGAGACGCGGGTCGATGAGGTGATGACGCGTAATCCGAAGACCATTAGCAAGGAAACGCTCGCCACCAAGGCCATGGCGCTGCTCAACAAGCACAGCATCGGCGCGCTGCTCGTCGTCGACGAAGAGCGTAAGCCGATCGGCATCGTTCACTTTCATGACCTGCTGCGCGTCGGCGTGGCTTGATATCGAGCTAGGCTCCAAGCCGCTTCTGTCCGGCGAAACTAGGCCGCTTCGACCTTCAGGTCTCGGCCGCTTGCCGCCACGACCTTCACCTGCGTGCCGGCCGGCAGATCCGGTCCCATCACCGACCACCATGTATCGTCGAGCCGGATGCGGCCGCGCCCCTCGGCGATCGGTTCGTGCAGCGTTGCAGTGCGGCCGACCAGGCTTTCGCCACGCCGGTTGAGGTTGGGTTCATCGGTCGCCTGGTTGCGGCTGGCATAGAAACGGCGGCCGGCCAGCGCGAAGGCGCCGGAAAGCACCGCGAAGAGCAGAAGCTGGACGTGCCAGCTCCAGAAGGCCGCGTCCCAGAGCGCCAGAGACAGCGCGCCGATGACGATTGCGGCCGCGCCGATCCAGATCAGGAAGACGCCTGGTGCCGCGAGTTCGGCACACAACAGGACGACGCCTAAAATCCACCAGCTCCAGGGACCGAGATTGACCACAGCATCATGCAGCATGGCTCAGGTCTCTGAAGACGTCGGGTTGAACGGATTGAGGACCGGCGTGGTGCGCGGACCGGGCTGGGGGCGCGGGCCG
>NZ_JALBGW010000212.1:0-6834 GCF_023006485.1 Neorhizobium sp. BETTINA12A | reverse complement strand
GCCTGCGCATCTCGGAGGCGCTCGGCCTCCGCCCCATCGACCTGACGCCGGGCGCGACGAGCCTGCGGATCACCGGCAAGGGCGGCAAGACCCGCCTCGTGCCGCTGCTCCAGATCGTTTTCGACGCCGTGGAGATCTACAAGAAACTCTGCCCCTACCATCTCGAAGGCGAAAAGCCGCTGTTCCGGGGCGCCCGCGGCGGTCCGCTGCAGCCGGCGATCATCCAGCGGGAAATGCAGAAACTCCGGAGCGCCTTCGGCCTGCCGGAGACGGCGACCCCGCATGCGCTGCGGCATTCCTTCGCAACGCATTTGCTTGCCGGCGGCGGCGATCTGCGCACCATTCAGGAACTGCTCGGCCATGCGAGCCTTTCGACAACCCAGGTCTATACCGGCGTCGACTCCTCCAGATTGCTGGAAGTCTACGACCGCGCCCATCCCCGTGCTTAGCCCCTAAATCTGCCTGAACGAAGTTTTAACCAGTTGCGTTAAGCGCTTGTGCAGCCGCCATCGCTAATATGCCGGCAACTTTCAGACGGATGACATGATGACTCCCGCCTTTGCCTCCCCCACCGGCGCTTTGATGAAGCACGCCCAAGGTTTCATGCTGTGGCTGATCGCGGCCACGCATGTCGCAGCGCTCGCCTCTCTGCTTCTCATCCTCGGCTCATTGTCCCCGGCACGGGCGGAAACGCCGGCCTGTGATGGCAAGAACCTTCTCGAAGAGATGAAGGCCGAAAAATCGCCACTCTACGACCAGATCGTCGCCGAGGCCGCCAAGGTGCCGAACGGCAAGGGCATCTTCTGGAAGATCGAGAAGGTCGGGCTTCAACCCTCTTACCTGCTCGGCACCATGCACGTCTCCGACCCGCGGGTGCTGAAAATGCCGCTCGGCGCCGCCGAAGCCCATTCCAAAGCGAAGACCATCATCATCGAATCCGACGAGGTTATCGACGAGAAGAAGGCCATGGCCAAGATGCTGGCCAAACCGGAACTGATGATGCTGACGAATGGCAACACGATCGATTCGCTCTTGCCCAAGGACGATGTCGCGCTGCTCGAAACCGGCCTGAAGGCACGCGGAGTGCCGCTCTCGGCCGTTTCCCGCATGCGGCCGTGGATGCTGATGGCCCTCGTTTCCGTGCCGGCTTGCGAGCTCGCCCGCAAGGCGCAGAACGTCGCCTTTCTCGACAAGAAGATCGCCGAACAGGCCACCGCCGAAGGCAAACCGGTCAAAGGGCTGGAAACGCTCGAAGAACAGGCGGCGGCGCTGAACGCCATCCCGATCGAGCTTCACCTCAAGTCGCTGATCGAGACCATCAAGCTCGGCCGGCGCGTCGACGACGTTTTCGAGACGCTGACCGAAGTCTATCTCTCAGGCAATATCGGCCTTGCCATGCCGATGCTGAAAGCCGTGGCACCCGACGGCACCGAGGACGAAGCCGGTTACGGCGACTTCGAAAACCTCGTCGTCAGCAAACGCAACCACGTGATGGCCGATCGGGCGGCTTCCATCCTCGACCAGGGCGGCGCCTTCATGGCTGTCGGCGCCCTTCACCTGCCGGGCGAGGAAGGCCTTGTCGAGCTCTTCCGGAAACAGGGCTTCAAGGTGACGGCGATCAACTGACGCCGTCCATCCTTCATCGGCCACTCGTCATCCGCTTCAGCACATCGGTCTTCCAATAGAACTGATGCACCAGCGCCCCGCCGATATGGGCAACGATCAATGCCCACATCAAAATTTTCAGCGGCCCTGTATGGGCGAATGCGGCAGTCTTGTTTCCGAAATACCACGCGCCGATACCAGCCAGGGGCATGGCGACGAAGAGCGCGTAAAAAGCCCAGTGACTGATCTTCACCACCGCCCGCAGGAATGGAGGCTCTTGCCGCGGCTCCGGCGGAACACCTTGCACCAGCCGCAGACAGAGCCGGATCAAGCCGAGGACCAGCACGCTGATACCGACATAGGCGTGGATATTCGCCGCACTCACCTGCTCCGGCGTTAGTGCCTGACCGCGGAACATCAGCCGCCCGGCAGTCTCCATGGCGTCGGTGAAAAGCAGGTTGAACAGGATCAGCGCCGCCATCAGCCAATGTAGGATACGCTGCGGAACTGTGAAGGAGGAAGCCATTTTCTTGACCTTTTTCAGAAGGTTAGAGTGATGGAATCCAGTCTAGGTCCGTTTGCCGGAGGCTCAAGCAAAAGCGGCAACCCTGTCCAAGATTTAATCCTGGAATTGACCAATCGTAATTCCAAGCCGTGTGTTCGGCTGGAAGTGATCATCGTTATCGTCCGGTGACGGCAATTGCACCGAAGGCGCTGGTCGGTGTAAAAATTTCCGCCGTTTGATCTTGGAGGAGACGCGATATGGATCGATTTACCGGCGGTTGCCTGTGCGGCAACGTGCGAATTGTGGCGTCGGGACTGCCGTACCGGGTCGGCATCTGTCACTGTCTCGACTGCCGCAAACATCATGGAGCGCTTTTCCACGCTTCCGCGATATTTCCCCAGGACGCGGTGACGGTCGATGGCGAGACACGTGATTACGCCGGCCGGTTTTTCTGTCCCCGCTGCGGCTCCTCGGTTTTTGCACGCACCGCGGACGAGATCGAAGTCAACCTCGGATCCCTGGATGCCCCCGACCAGCTGACGCCAACCTACGAAAGCTGGATCATCCGCCGGGAGTCCTGGTTACCGCCGTTTCCGCTCGCTAGGCGATACGAGCACGATCGTGATGCCACGGGCCGCTTCGAAGGGTAGGCCTCACAAACGGCGAAAGGGCAGGACGATGTCCCACCCTTCCTTATCGTATCGGCATGAAAGCGCTGGACGCGCTCACATATGGATCGGCTTGAAGAAGGTCGCGAGCGCGGCTTCCTTGACGGCCTCCGACATGGTCGGATGGGCATGGCAGGTGCGGCCGAGGTCTTCCGACGAACCGCCGAATTCCATCAGCACGGCAATCTCGTGGATCATTTCGCCGGCGCCGAAACCCACGATATGGCCGCCGAGAACCCGGTCGGTGTCCTTGTCGGCCAGGAACTTCACGAAACCGTCCGTCGCCAGCATGGCGCGAGCGCGGCCGTTCGCCGTGAACGGGAACTTGCCGACCTTGTAGGCGATGCCCGCGGCCTTCAGCTCTTCCTCGGTCTTGCCCACGGACGCCACTTCCGGCTGGGTATAGACGACGCTCGGGATGACGTCGTAGTTCACATGGCCGTGCTGGCCGGCGAGGATTTCCGCCATCGCCACACCTTCGTCTTCCGCCTTGTGGGCAAGCATCGGTCCCTTGACCACGTCGCCGATCGCATAGATGCCTTCGACATTGGTCTTGAAGTGGCCGTCGATCTCGACGCGGCCGCGGTTGTCGAGCTTGACGCCCGCTTCCTCCAGGCCGAGGCCCGCCGTGTAGGGCTTGCGGCCGGTGGCGATCAGCACGACGTCGGCTTCGAGCGTCTGGGCGTCGCCGCCCTTGACCGGCTCGTAGGTGACCTTGGCGCCAGTGGCTGTCTTTTCGACGCCGGTGACCTTGGCATCCGTGCGGATGTCCATGCCCTGCTTTGCCATCATCCGCTGGAACTGCTTGGAGACTTCGCCGTCCATGCCGCCGAGCAGCTTGTCGAGATATTCGACCACAGTCACCTTGGCGCCGAGGCGCGACCAGACCGAACCGAGCTCCATGCCGATGACGCCGCCGCCGACCACGATCAGGTGCTGCGGCACCTTTTCAAGCGCGATGCCGCCGGTGGACGAGATGATCACCTTCTCATCGATCTCGACATTGACGCCTGGAATGCCCGCAACGTCGGAGCCGGTGGCGATGACGATGTTCTTTGTTTCCAATTCCTGGGCCTTGCCGTCGTCGCCGGTCACGGAGACCTTGGCCGCCGAGACGATCTTGCCGGTGCCGATGAAGCCGTCGATCTTGTTCTTCTTGAATAGGAAGGAGACGCCGTCGACGTTCGACTTCACCGTCGCGTCCTTGTGGGCCATCATCTTTTCAAGATTGAGTTTTGGCGCAGAAACCTCGACGCCGAGCGCATCCATGCCGTGGGCGGCGTGGGCGAACATTTCGGAAGCGTGCAGCAGCGCCTTGGAAGGGATGCAGCCGATGTTGAGGCAGGTCCCGCCATAGGTGGCGCGCTTTTCCACGACCGCGACCTTGAGGCCGAGTTGGGCAGCCTTCACCGCGCAGACGTAACCGCCGGGGCCGCTTCCGATGACGACGAGATCATATGCCATAGTTCTTTTTCCTTCTCTTCATCTCTTAGCGCCCGCCGCTCACGTCGAGTATGGCGCCGGTTACATAGGAGGCCGCTGGCGACAGAAAATAGAGGACGGCATCCGCCACCTCTTCCGCCCTGCCCGGCCGTTGCATGGGAACGCTGGGCGCCATGTCGCGCGCCCGGTCCGGCAGCCCGCCGGACGCATGGATATCCGTGTCGATAATGCCCGGCCGGATGGCGTTGACGCGCACGCCTTCGGTCGCGACTTCGCGTGCCAGGCCGATGGTCAGCGTGTCGATCGCCGCCTTCGAAGCTGCGTAGTCGACATATTGCCCCGGGGATCCCAGCTTGGCCGCCATCGATGAGATATTGACGATCGCGCCGCCCTTGCCGCCATGTCTCGTCGACATGCGGCGCACCGCCTCCCCGGCACACAGGATCGAACCGGTGACGTTGATCCGCATCATCCGCTCGATGCGCTCCGCGCTCATCTCGTCGATGCGCTGCGGCATGTCGACGATCCCGGCATTGTTGACCAGCCCGTCGAGCTGCCCGAAATGTCGGTCGACCTCCTGAAACATCGCGACGATCTCGGCCGCGTTGCCGATATCGGCCTGGACCGCTATCGCCTCGCCGCCGGCGGCCTCGATTTCCGAAACCACCTTTTCGGCTGCCTGCCGATTGGCCGCGTAGTTCACCGCCACCCGCCAACCACGGCTGGCGGCCATCAGCGAGACCGCCGCGCCGATGCCGCGGCTTCCGCCGGTCACCAGGAGAACAGGGTCTTCGCTCATGCCTTGCATTCCTTGAACTCGTAGAGGTCCCAGGGGACCTGTTTCAGACCGCTTTTGCCCCATAGCGTCGAATGTCGGATCGACGGGCCGAAGCCCGGCATCAGGATCGCGTCCGGCGCCAGGGTATTCGCCGCGCCCAATATGTCGATATGGCCGGTCGCCACATCAAGGGCATAGGGTACGCCGGTCCAGACCGTGCAGGCTCGAAGTTCGGCGCCGGTCGCATCGCCCTGCGGGCAGTTGTTCGTCACCATGCCACCCGGACGCTTGGATTCCTCGTCATACATGACGTTGCCGTCGAGCTTCAGCTTGCCCCCGGTGATCGTGAAGAGATGGCTGACCACGGCGGCGTCCGAACCGACCGGTTTGAATGAAAGCACGGTCCCGGCGGTCGCCTCGACGAACACGGCCTTCTCGATGGCACATCGCTCCGCGGCCAGCGCCATACCCGGCACCAGGCAGAATATCGGAAGCCATGTTTTCAAGGATGCGGTCATGGCGTCACCGGAACAGCGCGATGGTCATGGCGAGAAGCCCGATCAGGCTCACCGTCCAGACGAGGGAGCGGATATAGGGCACCCCTCCCATATAGAGCGGGATATAGACGACCCGGGAGACCAGCCAGATCCAGCCGCCGATCAGCCCCCAGCCGGGCGCGTCTCCAGCAAAGGCGACGCCGAGCAGCAGGCCGACGAAAGCCGGATAGGTCTCCTGGAAATTCTTCGAAGCACGCGCGGCACGCCCCGCGAACTTGTCCCTCGGCGCCAGTCCCTCGTCCCGCGGCCCTGCGTTCCATTCACGACCAAGCTCGCGGGTGGAGAGCGTACCCTGCAGCAGAACATGGAACACGAGAAGGACAACGCTCAAGGCCAGCAGCGTCATGTATGGCGTTGCGGTAACCCCGAGCGTTTCCATGGGTTCGTTCCCGGCTTAGAGATCGAGAACCAGGCGTTCCGGATCTTCGAGGCTTTCCTTGACGCGCACCAGGAAAGTCACGGCTTCCTTGCCGTCGACCATGCGGTGATCGTAGGAGAGCGCGAGATACATCATCGGGCGGATGACGATCTGGCCGCCGATGACGACCGGACGGTCCTGGATCTTGTGCATGCCGAGAATGCCGGACTGCGGGGCGTTGAGGATCGGCGAGGACATCAGCGAACCGTAGACGCCGCCGTTCGAGATGGTGAACGTGCCGCCCTGCATGTCGGCCATCGAGAGCGCGCCATCACGGGCAAGCTTGCCGAGGCGGCCGATATCCTTCTCGATTTCGGCGATCGACATCTGGTCGGCATTGCGCACGACCGGAACCACAAGGCCCTTGTCGGTGCCGACGGCGACGCCGACATGGCAGTAGTTCTTGTAGATGATGTCGGTGCCGTCGATCTCGGCGTTGACGGCCGGCAGTTCCTTCAGCGCGTGGGTCACGGCCTTGGTGAAGAAGCCCATGAAGCCGAGCTTGACGCCATGCTTCTTCTCGAACACGTCCTTGTAGCGGTTGCGCAGGTCCATGACCGCCTTCATGTCCACCTCGTTATAGGTGGTCAGCATGGCGGCGGTGTTCTGGGCATCCTTGAGGCGGCGGGCGATCGTCTGGCGCAGGCGCGTCATCTTCACACGCTCTTCGCGGGATGCGTCGTCGGCCGAGGAAACCGGACGCGGTGCCGCCGGAGCAGCGGGCGCCTGTGCCGGAGCGGAAATGCCCTTGGCGACGGCAGCGATCACGTCGCCCTTCAGAACCTGGCCACGCTTGCCCGAACCATCGATATCGGCAGTCGAGATGTTGTTGTCCGCAGCGACCTTTGCAGCAGCCGGAG
>NZ_JALBGW010000211.1:0-6873 GCF_023006485.1 Neorhizobium sp. BETTINA12A | reverse complement strand
ACCTTTGCCTCGCAGGCAGGGCGCGACGGCGGCGGCCCCGGCGCGCTGGCCTACGCGACCTCGAAAGGCGCGGTGATGACCTATACGCGGGCCCTCGCAAAGGAACTCGGTCCAAAGATCCGGGTCAATTCGGTTTGCCCCGGCATGATCTCCACAACCTTCCACGATACGTTCACCAAGCCCGAAGTGCGCGAGCGCGTCGCTGCCGCAACGCCTTTGAAACGCGAAGGCAGTTCGCAAGAGGTGGCAAGCCTCGTCGCCTTTCTGATGTCGGATGATGCAGCCTTCATTACCGGGGCCTGCTACGACGTCAATGGTGGCACCCTGTTCTCGTGAGGCCGGCAGACATGACGCCCACATTCCCGATGAATGGTCCGATCAACGGCCGCCGTATCGCGTTGCTCGGAACATCGCTTGTCCAGCAGAACCACCATGCCGGCGAACGACATATCTGGTCGTCGGCGCGCGGCTGGGCCACCTGGGCAGAGGTGCTTTCGGCAGGCCGGCTCGACATCGGCGTGTTTCACGATCCTCTCGTGCATCCGGGCTGGGAACCGAGCGGCAGGGTCGGCGTCACCCGCGGCTTCGGCGGATTGAACGCGGGCGTTTCGGGCCAGAAGGCCCGCGACATCGCCCTTCGGCTGGACGACGTGCTCAAGCTCGACTTCGACCTCATCATCGTCGATGCCGGCACGAACGACATGATGGTCGAAACCAAGGAAGTGATCCAGGCAACCCGCGAGGCGATCGTCGACCGGCTGCTTTGTGCCGGCAAGCTGGTCATCCTTCTGCCTATTCTCGCCCGCGGCACGCAGAAATGGGCCGCCGGTGGTCCGGAACGGGCAAAGGCGCATTGGATCAACCAGAAGAGCCTGGCCTTTGCGGCGCAACGGGCAGGGTGTCATGTCTTCGACTGGAACGAGCCATGGGTCGACTGGAGTTCGGCCGATGGGGTCCCGCAGGCCGGGTTCTCCGACGACGGAACGCATTTCTCGGTGCCCGGCGGTTACGCTGTCGGCAAGGCGCTGGCCGCCTATCTGGCGAGGTTCCTCTCCCCGCCAAGCGCCCGACGCCCGGCACCGGACGACAGGTTCGATCCGGTCAACAATCCACTGGGCAATCTTCTGCCCAACCCTTCTGTCTGCGGCATCGGATCGCGTCGCGACGGGGTCAGCGTTTCCGGATCCGATGTGGTGGTCGACCGACTGGCCGGATCAACGAACGGCCAGGACGGTTGGCAAGTTTCGCTTTCCGAAGGCCAGGCCTCCATCGATATTCTCGATCGTGACTACCGCAATCCACTACCGGCCGGCGCCTGGGTACAGGCAAGCTGCCTGGTGGACGTCGATGCGCATGACGGCTGGCGCGAGATTTCGCTGGAGCTGCAAGACCAGGCGCCGGAAGGGCTGACCGCCCGGGCACTGGCGCCCTTCGATCTCGGGGAGGGGACACTTGCCCCCTATCCCGGTGAAGCCTGGAAGGGACTGCTGCGAACGCCGCCGATCCGGCTGAAGACCTCCATGCACGGCCTGCGCCTCAGACTTTGCCTGCACCTCGCGCCATCGACTTCGCGTGCGACCATGCGGATTACCGCACCTGTCCTTCGACAGGTTGTTCCACCGTCACGGTTTTAGAGGCGCGCTCGACGGCGACAGTCGCTCAGCAGCGTTAAAGCGGCGTGGCTGGAAGCAGGCTCCCGGAGCGCGAGATCAACGCCAGTTGCCGCCGCCTTCATTCATCCGGAGCGTATCGTGAATAGGCTCCGGGCGATGTGCCGACATGCCGGCTGAATGCCACGCTGAACGCGCTTGCCGAGCCGTAGCCGACGCGTCGGGCAATGTCGACCAACGCAACATCACGACGAAGAAGTTTCTTCGCCAGCGCCATGCGCCAGGTCGTTACATATTCCATCGGTGCTACGCCGACCTCGCATCGGAACCGGTCAAAAAAGGTGGATCGCGACATGGCCGCATCCCGCGCCAGGGCTGCCACTGTTATGTTGCCGCCCGGATCGTCGTGAATACGACGCAGCGCCTCTGCCAGTTGCGGATCGGCAAGTCCGCGCAACAGGCCCGGCGGAGCCGTTTCACCGCCGAACGAGCGAAGTGCTTCGATCAGCAGCACTTCAAGCAGCCGGCCGAGCACCATGTCGCGGGCGATGCGACCGTTGCGCGTTTCATCGTGAATCAACCCGACCAGCGTGGTCAGCCGATCCTCGCCGTGGACATGGATTACCTCCGGCAGCAGCGAGACGAGCAGAGTTCGCTCGCGAGCGGCGAAAGCACAATGCCCCACCATGGCCCTGACCTCGACCGGAGCCTCGGGATCCCCCAGTCGGAATACACCCGGACTTGTCTCGAGACGCTGCGGGGGTGCAGCGCGAGATGGCAGGTCCATGCTGCTCATCGTGAACGAGTAGATATCCGGCACCAGGACGAAATCGCCCGCGGTGAGCAGGATTGGTTGGCGATCGGCGACGCTGAGGCGGCAACGGCCTTCGACGACGGCGCAGTAGAAGGGACTTCCGAGCTCGGTACGTTCGACGATCCAACGACCGCCTCCGGTCACCAGCTTCGATATCGACGGGCTCGGCTTCAGCAGGGACACTACTTCAGCGAGAGGGTCGGACATAATTCGGACTTTCACTAATCAATGCCGGATCATTGAATATAGAAAGTCCATGCCGATTGGTCCATCTCTTCAGGGCACACATCATCGGGAAACAAGCACAGATGTCCAAGATACTCATTACAGGATGCTCCTCCGGTTTTGGTCTCGCCATCGCGGAGACCTTTCTTGCTGGGGGATGGGAGGTCGTCGCGACCATGCGGAGACCGCGCGAAGATCTGCTGCCGAGCCACGACCGGCTTAACATCCTTCCCCTGGACGTCACGGACGCGGATAGCATCGCGAAGGCCGTGGAAGCGGCGGGCGCCATCGACGCTCTGGTCAACAATGCCGGGGTCGGCATGCTGAACGTCCTGGAGGGCGCCGACATGGGGAAAGTCCGCGAGCTGTTCGAGACGAACGTCTTCGGCGCGATCGCCATGACGAAGGCCGTCCTGCCGCAGCTTCGCGCACGCGGTTCGGGCGTCATCGTCAATGTCAGTTCCAGCGTCACCATCAGGCCGCTGCCGGCGCTTTCCGTCTACAGCGCCAGCAAGGCTGCATTGAACGCCTTTACCGAGAGCCTGGCATTGGAGGCCGCATTGTTCGGGGTGCGTGCGCGGCTGGTGTTGCCCGGTTCGGCGCCGACGACAGGGTTCGGGAAGAATGCCATGGCGCGCATGGGAATGGATATTCCCGAGCCTTACAGCGCATTTGTTCACGACTATCTCCAGGAGCTGCGCTCCGGGAGCGGGGTGACGACGCCGGGAGATGTGGCGCAGGCTGTCTGGCGTGCGGTGACGGAACCTGACGCGCCGATGCGGATTGCCGCCGGCGCCGATGCCCAGACCTGGTTCCGCGAAGCAGGTCTCTCTGCCGGCTGAGGCGGACCATCCCAGTCGCCGAAGGACATTCGGATTCTCGGCCAAGGACATTCCAAACCATGAATAACCTGATCGATCTCGCCCGCCATATCCCTGCGCCCGACGCCAGCCTCACCGTGGCCTACACCCCCATCCACCTGCCCATGGATGGCCGCCAGCCGCTGGAACTGCGTCTCACCGCGCCGGCGGCCGGCGATAACCTGCCCGTCGTGCTGCTGTCGCACGGTTTCGGGCCTTCCAACTACATCCCGTCGAAGGACGGTTATGCTCCGCTTGCCCAGTTCTGGGCGGAACGCGGCCTGGCGGTGATCCAGCCGACGCATGCGAGCTCCCGGGTTGGAGGCCTGCCTGCCGACGCGCCGGGTGCCCCTTTCTTCTGGCGTGAGCGCGCAGGTGAAATGACGGCTATTCTCGACCGCATGGACGAGGTCGAGCGTCAGGCACCGGCCATTGCTAGGCGGCTGGACTCCACTCGGGTCGCGGCGGCAGGTCACTCCTTCGGCGGCCACACCGTCGGCCTCCTCCTGGGAGCGACACTGGATGGTGAGAGCTTTTCCGATCCGCGTATTTCAGCGGGCATCCTGCTGGCTGCTCCGGGGCGCGGCGGCAAAGACATGACCGAGGAGAACGCGCGCCGATTTCCCTTCTTCGATGTCGATTTCTCAAGGTTGGCGGCACGCAGCCTTGTCGTCTGCGGTGATGCCGACGATCCGCATTTCACCTCACGCGGCCCCGAATGGCACGCCGATGCCTTTTACGATGGTCCCGGCGCAGAAGCGCTGTTGACCTTGCATGGGGCGGGGCATGGGCTTGGCGGGATCGCCGGACTGGACGCACGCGAAACGGAGGCAGAAATGCCCGAAACGCTGGAAACCACCAGGCGCATGACCCTCGCTTGGCTGCGGACCGCCCTGGCAATCGATCCGATCGCCTGGACGGAGGCGTGCGGTGCCTTGAACGGTCCCGCGGCCTCGCTTGCGCATGTTGGCCTTAAAATCGGGCCGGCTTGATCTGCTCGTCCAGGGGCCGGCGTGTCGGATCTGATCTTCCCGACGCCGCACGATACTTCTCAGCTTCCGCGGATGACGTAGTCGCGCATGACCGCACCGAGCTTGGCGAGATTGGCCTTCACCTCGTCATAGCCCTCGATCTTTTCGCGGGTTTCCTCATTCATGTATAACCGTCGATTGAGCTCGATCTGGATGCTGTGCCGGTTCCTGGCCGGCGCGGAATAGGCCGAGACCAGTTCGGCACCCTTGAAGGGCACGTTGAGCGATACCGAATAGCCAAAGCCCTCCAGCGTCTCGACGACCAGTCTCACGAAATCCGGTTCGCTCGACACGCCCTCGTAATCGCCGACCACGATATCCTTGCGGACCGTGCCGGCGGGATCGGGCGAGAGCACATGGCCGATCGCCGGCATCGAGTGGCAGTTGACGTGATAGACCTTGCCGAAGGCCGCATGGGTCTCGTCCAGCAGCCGTACCATTTCGCGGTGGTAGGGCCGCCAATAGGTGTCGATGCGGTCTTCCAGCTCCTTCACCGTCAACTTGCGCCCGTACATGGGCGTATCGCCCCAGGCGTAACGCCAGGTGAGCCCCATGCCGCGGCGGGCCGAGGCGCTGTCGCGGGTTGGGTGAGGCCATTCGCCTTCGACCATTTGCAGGTCGACATCCTTCAATGACCGGTTGAGATCAAGGAAACTGCGCGGGAAATGGGCGATCAGCAGCGGCGCGCCGAGCGACGGCGCAAAGCCGAAAAGGTCGTCCACATAGGTGTCGGAGGCGACGCGCACCAGTTCGTCTGAAACTGTTCGCTCGAAATCCGGCAGTGTCAGGCCGCTATGCGGAGAGTCGAACACCAGCGGGACGGCCGGTGCCGTCGGCGGAATGATCTTCAGAACGCCGTCGATCTCGACGGGGGCAAAAGTCAGCTCTGTCATCTTGGTCTCGTTCAGGCTGTGGCGGCGTAGGCGGCCGGATAGGTGATGTCGGGCATGCCGATGAAGGCGTTGCCACGCCTCCCAACCATGCCGGGAGCGGCGAAGGGTCGGGGATAGACGACAGCTGCCGCTGGCTTCACCTTGGCGATCTTTTCAAGGGCCTCGATCTGCTCGGCCGGCATGTCGACATTGACGATGATGTCGTTGTGCGGGCCGGTCGTCATGCGCGGCAGGTTCATCGCCTCCTCGATGTCGAGGCCGGCATGCAGGATCATGCCGGTGAGCTGGGCTAGCGACGGCACGATCTGGTTGCCGCCGGCCGCACCATAGGCTGCGAAAGCCCCGTGTTCGTCGGTGATCGCCACCGGGCACATGTTGCTCGGCGCATAGGCGTTCGGCGTCAGCGAGTTGGCGCGGCCGGGTGTCGGGTCGAACCAGGACATACCGTTGTTCAAGAGGATTCCGGTCGAGGGCGACAGGGCGCGGGCGCCAAAACGGTTGAGCAGCGTGAAGGTGATCGCGACCATACGACCTTCGGAATCCACCGCATTGACCTGCGTCGTGCTGGTCTTGTTGGTCGTCTCGGCGGGATTGAGGCGTTTGCGATGAGCGCCGAAACTTTCCCAGAGGGCTTCGGCCATGACTGTGAAGAAACCAGCGTCGACCGGGCCTTTTCCGCGCTTCCTGTCGAAGTGATCGAGCGCGTCGAAGAGCCGCTGGCCGGCGCTGGTTTCCCCCGCCACATGCACGGTCTTGCCCTGCAATGGCATGGTTCGGGACGGATAGAGGAGGGGGGCGTAACTGGCCATGTCCTCCAGGGTGATCGAGCTGCCGCCGGCATTGAGGTCGGCGACCAGCCTCTCGCCGATCGCGCCGCCATAAAGCGAATCCGGGCCTTCGTTGGCGAGCTGCTCCAGCGTCTGGGCGAGCTGGTGGAGCGGAAGGGTGGAGCCGGGTTCCGGCGCATGGCCGCTCGGCAGGAAGATCGAACGGGCGCCGGGATCCATGCCAAGCTCGCCTTCGGCGATCGCAATGGCCAGCGTCGTATGCCAGTCGACATACATGCCCTTGCGGGCACGATCGATCGCGGGCTGAAGTACGCGATCGAAGCCGATCGAGCCGTAGCGTTTCAAGGCTTCCGCGAAGCCTCGCACGCATCCGGGCACGACGGCCGCGGTAAAGCCGCGGACATTGCGGTTGTCGATCGAAGCCGGGTGGCCGATGAAGGTCTTGATGCTGGGATCGGGCTTATAGAATTCCTCGTCGAAAGTGGAAGGTACGCGCCCTGTGAATTCGACGACCTCGACCTTTCCGTCCGGCTGGGCGACCAGCATGTAACCGCAGGCGGCGAGGCTGGTCATCCAGGGTTCGACGGTCTGCAAGGTGAAGGCGGCGGTCACGGCAGCGTCGACGGCATTGCCGCCCGCTGACAGGACCGCC
>NZ_JALBGW010000210.1:0-6884 GCF_023006485.1 Neorhizobium sp. BETTINA12A | reverse complement strand
ACCGTGCCGATCACGGCCGCGCGGTCTGCCGCATCCGACCGGACGGCCTTGGCGCCGGTCTCGACGGCAAGAGCGTCCGCGGCATCCTTCGAACCGGCATAGGTGAATGTCACGTCGGCGCCATCGCCGACGAAACGGCGGACGATTGCGGCCCCGATGCCGCGGCTGCCGCCCAGAACCAGCGCTTTCTTTCCATGGAAGTCAGTCATTGTCGTGTCTCCTTCAAAGAGGCTTGAGGTTTAATGTAATGAACGCTACATAAATCGAGCGGTCAGTGCAGTCAAGGATTTTGTAATGAGTACTACAAAAAAGATCTCGTCGCGCGGTCGGCCCCGCGCTTTCGACAAGGAGGAGGCACTGGCAAAGGCCCAGGCGCTTTTCCATGCGAAGGGATACGATGCCTTGAGCGTCGCCGATCTCACCGAGGCGATCGGCATCAATCCGCCGAGCTTTTATGCCGCTTTCGGCAGCAAGGCGGAGCTCTACTCAGCCGCCTTGAAGCGTTACGAAGAGAGGGAAGGTCTGGATGTTCCAGGCGCCCTGGCAGCGGACAGACCGCTCGACGAAGGCGTGGCCGGACTGCTGAGGCAGGCTGCCGACAACTACGGCAGCGGTGACGCACCCGGCTGCATGGTGATCGAGGGAGCAAGAGGCACGGTTGACCCGCAGGCCTCCGACCAGGCCCGGCGCATGCTGGACATGAGCCGCAAGGTCATCCACGCCGCAATCGCAGGCCGTGAACCGCAGCGTGCCGAACTCATCACCGATTACATCATGATGGCGATGTCCGGCCTCTCGGCGAGCGCCCGCAACGGCATGGCCACGGACCGCCTGCGCGCACTGGCCGCAATCGCCTCCAACCAGCTTTCCCATCATCTGAAGGAAATCGAACAATGAGCGCCTGGATCAAATTCGACCTCTCGTCCATCGCGCCGGAAGAAGGCGCCCCGGCTCCGGACCGGCTGGTCTCCGGCACCCCGACATTCCGCACCTGGAATTTCGAGGAGGCGGACGGCGGGGTTTATGCCGGCATCTGGGAAGCGACGCCCGGCAAGTGGCGGATCGTCTATGAGGAGTGGGAATATTTCCACATCCTCTCCGGCCACTCGATCGTCACCGAGGAGGGCGGCGCGGCGGTCCAATTGAAGCCGGGCGACAGCATGATCCTCAGACCCGGGTTCAAGGGAACCTGGGAAGTCGTTGAAACGACTCGCAAGGATTACGTGATCAGGGTTTGATCAGGCTTCTTCACCCCGCTTGAAGGCCTTGGCGAATTCGTCCGACGAAATGAACGCCAGCGTCCGCCGCAATTCCTCCGACTTTTCCTTGCCGAATGCCTTGTCGAAACGGTCTTGGGCGGTCTGCCAGCGGACGGTGAGGTCGCGCTGTATGGCTGCGCCTGTCTCCGTCAGGCGGACACGTTTGGCGCGGCGGTCTTGGGGATCAGGCACCAGTTCCACTAGGCCATCGCGGATCAGCGGCTTCAACGTGTGGCCGAGCGCCGAGAGGTCCATGACCATCGCCTCCGCGAGATTTTTCAAGGTCGGCTGGTTGGATCCGGCGATCTGGGATATCAGGGAGAACTGCGTTCCCTTGAGGCCTGTATCGCCCATCGCATCCTCATAGAGCTGGCCAAGATGCCGTGAGGCGCGGCGCACTGCGGTATTGCTGCAATGAAGCCAGACGCCGTCTTCGTTCTGCGCTTGGCTGTCGTGTTTGCCTTTGTCCGTCATGTCTCGTTCCGATCCTGCCGCGGGACAATGCCCGCTTTTGGCTGGCCCTTCCACTCCGATAAAAATTTACGGCCGCCCCTTGCGGGCTCTATTCCTCCTTTTCATATATAGTGGCATATGCCTGTAAATTCCAGATACCGAAACGCCGGCCGCGACACCACTCGAAAAACCTCTGCCCGAAAAACCTCTGAAGGAAATCGACCATGACCAACACCTCAAAACTCGGAACCGCACTCGTGACCGGCGCATCATCGGGCATCGGCGCGACCTATGCGGAAAAGCTCGCCCAGCGCGGCTATGATCTTGTCCTTGTCGCCCGGGACGCGGATCGGCTGAAGACGCTTGCCGGCCGTTTGACGAGCGAACATGGCATCAAGGCGGACGTGCTGCGCGCCGACCTCAGCCAACGTGCCGATGTGCTCACCGTCGACAAACGCCTGCGCGAAGACAGCTCGATCACCCTCTTCGTCAACAATGCCGGCATCGGCCCCAAAGGCCCGCTGCTGAAAGCCGATCCGGATTATCTCGATCAGATGGTCGATCTCAACGTCACTGCCGCCAACCGTCTCGCGGTCGCGGCCGCCCAGGCTTTCGTTGCCCGGGGTCAGGGCGCCATCGTCAACATCGCCTCCGCCGTGGCGCTCGCCGCAGAATTCTTCAGCGGCACCTATGCCGCCAGCAAGGCCTTCGTACTGGCCCTGACGGAAGCCCTCGCTGCCGAATTGAAGGACACCGGCGTCAGGATCCAGGCGGTCCTGCCCGGCTATACCCGCACCGAAATCTTCGATCGGGTCGGCGGCTCGATGGACAATCTCGACCCGAACTCGGTCATGGAAGTGGGCGACCTTGTCGACGCGGCGCTTGTGGGTCTCGACCGCGGCGAACTCGTCACCATGCCGTCGCTTGCCGATACGCAGCTTTATGAGACCTACACGACCGCCCGCGGCGGGTTGCGCCCCTATCTGTCGCTCAACAAGCCGGCAACCCGGTATGGGGTTGCCGCCCAGGCTTGATCAGAACAATCGACGGGCAGCCGCAGCAGGTGTCTGCAGTTGCTCATCGAAGGCACCTTCGCGCTTGGCTACACCGCGATCGCCATCTCGCTCACGGAGCCAGCAACTCTATCGCCACCGCCGGGGGCAGAAACGCCTCCCGCGGTCCATTTTTTGGCGTTTCACCAGCGGGTTATCACACCGAGTGGTGCCATCTTTTCATCAATTGAGATCAAGGCCATGTCTTCAATGATGGCTTGGGCCGCAAGAATCCGATCAAACGGATCCTGATGTATCCCTGGTGGCAGAACGCTCCTCACCATATGAGCGCTTGTAATGGGAAGGTCGGCAAAGCCGTTCTCCTGAACAACTTCGGAGAAGTTGGGCAAGACGCTGATTGCCGTAGGCAGTTTGCCCTTCTTATGTTTTGTGGCGATTTCCCAGGCGGACGCTGCGCTAACATAGATATCGTTCTTTTCATCTATGATCAGTTCGCGGGCTGCGGATGAGAGATCAGGATGATCGTTGAGCCACCAAAGGAGCGCATGCGTGTCGAGCAGATATCTCATTCGCCAGTCAGTTCTCTGATTTCAGCCTCGCTCAAAGGTTCAAAGAACTCGGGGCCTACCACGAGCTTGCCTTTCAAGCGCCCTGGCTTTCTTTTAGCCGATACGGATCTGTGAGACGTTTTTTCTCGCGTTTCAAACAATGTTGTGAGAGCCGCGTCTACGTCCCCAGCTTCAAGAGCGCTTACCAGTTTTTCCATTTGTTCCTTGCTAGGAAAATTGGAAAGCTCGAAGAGCGACAACGTACCGGGGTGATTTTCCTTAGATTCATTGTCCAAAACCGGGGTCCTCAGAGTCAATTTTGAGCAGCCAATATACGCGTTATTTGCGACGTCGAAAACTCCCACTCACCAGGCCAGGTCCAGCCGCTCAAGCCCGTGGAAATGATAGACGTCCTTGACCACCGGCGTCCTCGTGATCCGCATGCCGGGCAGTCGCCGAAAGAGGATCGGCAGCACGGTATTGAGTTCCAGCCTTGCAAGCGGCGCGCCGATGCAGAAATGGATGCCGGCTCCGAAGGAGAGGTTTGCGGCTTCCTGCCGGTCGGACTTGAAAACCAGCGGATAGGAGAACTTCTTCGGATCGAGATTGGCGGCGGCGAGGATGAGGCTCACCTTGTCGCCGCGCTTGAAGGATAGTCCGTCGATTTCGACATCCTCGAGCGCCCAGCGCTGGAAGATGTGCACGGGTGCGCAAATGCGCAGCGTTTCCTCGACCGTTCGCTCCGTCGCCGCCTCGTCGGGGAAAAGCTCTGCCGGGGACAGGCCGCTCTCCAGGATCACCCGCACCGAATTGCCGATCTGGTGCACCGTCGCCTCGTGGCCGGCATTGAGCAGCACGATGGTGGTCGAGACAAGTTCGTCGTCGGTGAGATACTGGCCCTTGTGCTCCGTGTGGATCATGTGGGTGAGGAGATCTTCGCGCGGCTCCCGGCGGCGCTCAGAGATCAGGCCTTTGACGTAGTCGGAAAATTCCTTGGTCGCGCAGTCGGCAGTATGTTCGTCGTCCGCGCTCCGCTTGAACATGTACATGCCGACATAGGCGTGTGACCATTTGAGAAGCTGCGGTCCCATCGCGTCCGGGATGCCGATCATCCTTGCGATCATCGTGACCGGGATGATGTCGGCGAAGGCGGAGAGCAGCTCTGTCTCCCCTTGGCCCTCGAACCCGTCGATCAGCCTTTCGGCCAGTTCCGCGATCTCCGGCCGAAGCCTTTCGATATGCCGCGACACGAAGGCGCGGTTGACGAGCGTGCGAAGCCGGGTGTGCTCGGGCGGCTCGAGCTCCAGCAGCGAATGCCGCTCGGCGAGATCGAAGTTTTCGAGATGCGGCAAGGGTTCGGGCAGGCCGAGTTCTTCGCGACTGGCGATATGCAGAATCTGCCGCCCGAACCGCCGGTCGCGCAACAGCCCGTTCACCTGGTCGTAGCCGGTGAAGAACCATTGCCGCTGTTCTTCCCAGTAGAAGGTCGGACAATGTTCGTGGAGGAGGGCGTAGACGCGGTTCGGGTCGCTATAGAAAGCCGGGTTGCGGCCGTCGAGCGAGACGCGGCGCGTTTGAGGATTGATGTGGAGAAAATCGGGCAGGGCGGTCATCCGAAAGACCTAGCGGATTTCCCAGGCGCGGGAAAGGTTGAGTGATTGACGCAATTCAGGATTGCGATCATGTTTGGATGCAAGGGCCGCTGTCGAGCGGGGAGGGAAGTCTGTGTGCCTGTCATCGCGCGAATATAAGGTCATGCTGCATGCGAAGGAGTTTGCCGGCGATGAAGCTGCCCGCGATAGAGCGGTGGCGCGCTTCTGGGAGCGTCTGCGCGCGGAACTGCAAGGCGCCGACATCGATACGCAGGGCAGGCTTGATGTCCAGAAGGACAGCAAGCAACGTGACGTCTTCTTTCTGGATACCGAGAAACGGGATCTCTACCACCGTTCCGACCTCGTTTTCCGCATGCGTCGCAAGCTCGATTCCAGCAAGGACTGGAAGGCGACGCTGAAGTTCCGCCACGGCGACCGCCTGCTTGCCGAAGCGCAGGATTTTGAACTGCGGAAGAAGAGCGACGAAGAGCCCAAGTTCGAGGAGGACGTGAAGGCGATGCCGCCTGCCGACACGCCCCGTTTCTGGGCGCTGTTCAGCCGTTCGGTGGAAGCGGAATTCAATCCGAAGCACATGCCCGTAACCGTCGGCGAGTGCCTTGGGCCTTACACGGATATTCGCAAAGCCCCGCTGCCGGCGCTCGACACACCGGTTCAGACCGTCGCCGACTTGCATGTCGTCGAACATGTCTACGAGGAAGGGTGGATCAGGCTTTCGAAGGAGATCGACGCGGAATGCGCCCTGATCCTCTGGCGGGAGGAGGAAAAGCTTCGGACGCCGATCGCCGCCGAGTTCAGCTTCCGCTTTCCTCTCCAAGAAGGCCAGGCGGATATCAAGGTCGTGCGCAAGGCCTGGACGGTGATGAAGACGCTTCTCAAGTCGCCGCTGGTCGATCCGAAGGGGCCGACCAAGACGGCTCTGGCCTATGGCGACGCCGATTGATCATTCCCCGACCGCTACGCCCTCGCGGCGCGGGTCGGCGCTGCCCACGAGACCGCTCGCGGTGATCTCGATCGCGTGCAGTCCGGAATTCATCTCGCCCGGCTTCACCTCGTAACCGAGCGCCTTCAACGGTTCGGCAAACTTTTCGGCCCCGGTGCCGGCCTCGATCTCGTAAGGCCCGAAACGGTTGATGAAATGCGACTGGGCGACGATCTGCTCCACGGGCATATCCCAGTCGATATAGGCGATCAGCGCCTGGGCCACGTAACCGATGATCTGGCTGCCGCCCGGCGAACCGATCGCCAGCAGCGGTTTGCCGTCCTTCATCACAATCGTCGGCGCCATCGAGGAACGCGGCCGCTTGCCCGGCTCGACGCGGTTGGCGACGGGCAGGCTGCCGTCATGGGTCTTGAAGGAGAAGTCGGTGAGCTCGTTGTTGAGCAGGAAGCCGTTTGTCATCAGCCGCGAGCCGAAACCGCTTTCGATCGTCGTGGTCATCGACACGACGTTACCCTCTCTGTCGACGATGACGAAATGGCTGGTGGAGGGCAGCTCGATCGCGGCATCGCGGCCGAACAGCAGCGCATGGTCCCATTCCGGCTCGCCGGCCTTCACCTGGTCGGCGCTAAGAGCCTTGGTGCCGTCGAGCGGGGCGGCGCGCTTGCCGAGATAGTCCTTCTTCAGCAGGCCGTTGATCGGCAAGGGCTGGAAATCCGGATCGGCCAGATACCTTTCGCGGTCGGCAAAGGCGAGGCGCTGGGCGTCGCCGACGATCCGCCAGCTTTCGACGTTCTGGGCTCCGAGTGCCTTGATGTCGAAATTTTCGATCAGCCCGAGCATTTGCCCGATCGCCACCGCGCCGGAGGAGGGGGGCCCCATGCCGCAGATGTCGAGCGCGCGATAGGCGGCGCAGACCGGCTCGCGTTCCTTGACACGGTAATTGGCGAGATCGGCGAGCTGAAGACGAGGAGTGCCCGCGAGGCGATCGCCCGTCTCAATCCGCATGTCCGGGTCGTCGATTTCGAGGAGCGTTTTTCCGCCGAATGGGCGGCACGCAA